>JAPLIW010000807.1 GCA_026388915.1 Deltaproteobacteria bacterium | reverse complement strand
CCCGAACAAGGAAAACCAGGAAATCTTTCTGCAGCTCCTCCTGGCCATTGGCGCCCACGGTGCCCACGCTTATTGAAAAAGGAGATCTGGAATGATTACAAGATTTATTTTAGTAATGGTTTGCTTTTTAATCTGGGCGAGCCCGGCCATGGCCAAATTGAATGTCGTCACAACTCTCCAGTGGATCGGAAGCCTGGCCAATGATATCGGAAAAGACAAAATCAAAATCACAACCCTGGTAAAGCCCGATCAGGACCCGCATTACGTGGAAGCCAAGCCAAGCATGATTCTCGAAGTGCGCCGGGCGGATCTTCTCCTGTTCAACGGCCTTGAGCTCGAAATCGGATATCTGTCGGTCTTGGTCGAATCCTCCCGAAACCCGAAGATCCAGCCGGGTACGCCTGGCTATTTCGACTGTTCCCAGTTTGTGGAGGTCATTGAAAAACCGGAAGTGGTCAACCGCAGCATGGGGGACGTGCATCCCCTCGGCAATCCCCATTACCACCTGTCACCCAGGAACACCTACCGGGTGACAGAGGGGATTGCGGAGGTTCTAAGAACCCTCGATCCGGGGAATGCGGCCTTCTACCGAGGGAATCTGACTGCCTGGCAAGAAAAATTTAGGGAGAAGGAAAAACAGTGGAGGGAATATTCCCTGAAGGGGAAGAAATTCATTGCCTATCATAAATTTTTCGAGTACCTGGCCAATGAATTCGGTTTCGAGATCATCGCCTATGTCGAGCCGAAACCCGGAATTCCCCCTTCGGCTGGCTGGGTTGAAAGGATCATCGAAATGGCCAAGAGGATGAAACCGGACGCGATCCTGACGACGCCTTATTACGGGACACGCGAAGTGATTTTTTTATCTCAGAAAAGTGGAGTGAAATATATCGTAGTCCCCCATGATGTGGGGGCGACGCCGGCCGGCAAGGATTGGTTCTCCTTGATGGATCAAGTCCTTGGGCTGCTTAAATAAGGAAACCCAATGGAAGCTATCCAGTTCTTGATTTACCCGTTTCTGGGGTGCGTCATCCTGATCCTGATCCACGCCTATTTCGGAATCCACATATTGGAGCGCGGGGTCATTTTTCTGGACCTATCGCTGGCCCAGTTCATCGCCGTGGGCATCGCCTTCTCCTTTTTTTTAGGGGGCAGCGCATCCAGCCGCTATCTCTATGCAGCGATCTTCGCGGTTCTGGGGGCTTCCATCCTCTCCTTTTCCAAGCAGATCTCGCGCCATGTCAATATCGAGGCTTTTATCGGAGTCCTCTATGTCTTCTCCTTCGCCGTAAGCATCCTCATTCTGGACCGGACCGCGCACGGCCTGGAGGAATTCAAGTCCATATTAAACGGAAATATTCTTTGGCTCACCCCTGCGGATGTGTTTAAGGCTGCGCTGCTTTATGCCGTTATTGGAGGACTACACCTCTTATTCTGGAAGAAATTTATCAACCTTTCCTATGGGAATGGAGGGAATTTCCTGTGGGAGTTCTTGTTTTTTTTGACTTTTGCCTTCGTCCTGGTCAGCTCCGTTCAGCTCGCCGGGATTTTGCAAGTTTTCTCTTTTCTGGTGATCCCGGCCCTTATCGGCAGACTTTACACCAGGGACCCCGTCAAAATCCTTCTCAAAGGCTGGGCGATTGGATTGGCGGTGAGTCTATTCGGGGTGTCTCTTTCCTATAAGCTGGACATTCCTACAGCTCCGCTCATTGTCGCTTCTTTGAGCTTAATCTTTTTCTTTCTTTTAGGCCTGAAGGCCAAAAAAAGTCTCATCCTGTAGAAAAGAAAACCATATGAAGAGGCGGAAAAATAAGAGCCTGGATATTTGGCCGGGAATGTTCCCGAAATTATAAATTTTCTTTGTAATGACGCTGAACAGGGTTCACTTCTGCATCGATTCACTTTAGTAAATTCTCAACCATCCTTCTAAGGAGGAAATAAAATGAAATTTGTCCGTTACCAAATCGGGGCTCAAAAAGGTTATGGGGTTTTGGAAGGCGAATCCATCCAGGAGATCTCCGGTTCCATCTTCGGAGATTATAAGGTCATTTCTACGAAGCATAAACTTTCCGAAGTGAGACTTCTCCCTCCTTGTGAGCCTACGAAGCTCCTCTGCGTAGGCTTAAATTTTCGGGATCACATCGAAGAATTAAAGGAAAAGATACCGGAATTTCCCAGCCATTTTATCAAGCCCCTCACCGCGATCATCGGCCCGGAAGAGCCAATCATTTTTCCCAGAGTCGCTAAGCGAGTAGACTATGAAGGGGAGTTGGCGGTGGCCATCAAGGACCGGGTGAAGGATGTCTCTCAAGAGGATGCCTGGAATCATGTTTTGGGCTACACTTGCTTCAACGATGTTACCGAACGAGAGTTGACCCGGCTTCAAGGCCAGCTCACCCGCGCCAAAGGGTTTGATACTTTCGCCTCATTCGGGCCGTGTATTGCCACTGGCCTAGATCCTTCCACCCTTATGGTCCGCACCTTTCTGAATGGGAAACTGGTGCAGGAAGATCGTACTTCAACTATGGTCTTTTCGATACCATTTCTAATCCACTATCTCTCCCAGTGCATGACCCTCTTGCCGGGAGACCTCATTGCTACCGGCACGCCCAAAGGGATCGGGCCGATGAAGGTAGGGGATGTTGTTGAAGTGAGTATCGAGGGGATCGGCATCCTGCGAAATCCGGTGAAGGCAATCGCTTCCTGAGGGAAGCGGCTGGAATTCGATAGCGCTAGGGGCTCAGAATTGACCTGCAGGGGCGCATCGACTCCGATCGAAAAGAAGATCCCGGTCTTAGAAGAAAGGGCCGAGCAGGACCTAAGCTTACCCATTCGAGGGCCGGCACAGTTTAAAGGGGAATATTCCCGTGCCGCTTGGGATGGCGAATTTCTCGCTTTCCTTCCAGAGATTCCAGCGCGCTGATCAGCCTCCCTCTTGTTTCTCCGGGCTCGATAATATCATCTACGAGCTCGCCGTAGGCCATGGGATAAGGTTTTGCCGCCTCTTTAAGTTCCCTGATCTTGTCCTTTCTGAATTTTTCTGGATCATCAGCCCGGGAGATTTCTTTTCCATAAATAACTTCGGCTACTGCCTCGGCGCCCATGATCGCCGACTCCCCCGTCGGCCAAGCAAATATGTGGTCCACCCCGATATCCTTATCTATTCCCATGGCCGGCTTTGCTCCCCCGTAGGCCTTTCGGATCAAGACCGCAATTTTGGGGACGACAGACTCTGAAATCGCATACAGGATTTTTGCCCCGTGCCGCAGGATCCCGCCATGTTCTTGTTGGGATCCCGGGAGGAAACCGGTGGTGTCCACTAGAAATATCAAAGGAATGTTGAAAGCATCGCAGAACCGGATAAACCGGGCCTCCTTGTCAGAAGCGTCGATGGTCAAGGAGCCTGCCAGGAAGAGAGGCTGATTGGCAATGATGCCCACGGAGTAACCGTTCAGGCGGCCAAAACCGGTAATGATGTTTCTGGCGAATTCCGCTTTCGCCTCCAAAAAGATTCCCTTATCCAAGAGACGGACGATAATCTTTTTCATGTTATAGCTTTTCCGCGGGTCCGGGGGAATCAGATCGCCAATCTCCTCATCGAATCGCTCCGAGTCATCCGTTGTCGGAATTCTTGGAGGTTTTTCCATATAATTTGAAGGAAGATAACCGAGTAATGCCCGAATTTGGGCAAAGCCTTCCTCCTCTGTCTTCACCCGAAAGTCCGCCAAGCCGGAAAGCTGGCTGTGAACTTTTGCCCCGCCGAGATCCTCCATGGTAATCTCTTCGCCCAAAACCTTTCTTACCGCGATCGGTCCCGTGGCAAAGGTGTAGCTCTTTTGATCGACCATCAACACAAAATCGGTTAAAGCCGTGGCATAGCCGGCATTGCCCGCCCCCGGGCCCAGGATGGCGGAAATTTGAGGCACAATTCCAGAGGCCTGAGTGCAGCGGAAAAAAATGGAGGAACGGGAAATGGGCAGGGGTTTATTCTCCGAATCGAGCCTCCCACCCGCAGAGTTCCAGAGACCAATTACGGGAACGCCAGTCTTGATCGCCCGGTCAATAATGCCCGTGATCTTACTTCGATGGACGGCACCGGTCGTCCCTGCCTTTACCGTATAATCCTGGGCGTAGATACAAACCTTTCGGCCATCGATTTTTCCATACCCCACCACAATACCATCCCCGTACAGATCCTTTTGGTGATCATCGGGAAGGGCGGCAAGCATTTTCATTTCTACGAAGGTGGATGGGTCTAAAAGGCGATCAATCCTTTCCCGTGCGGTAAGTCTTCCTCCTTCATGTTGCTTTTCAATACTCTTGGGACCTCCTCCCAGGGTGGCTTTTTCCTTTTTGACCCTGAGCTCCATAATTAATTTTTTTAGTTCTTCGTTCATCGCCCATCTACCTCCTTTTTTGCCCAGGATTCGTCCGGGAGAAATCTGCAAAGTCATTCAATACCTCATCCAGGGCCAGGGTTATCCCATCTTGGGTTTAAATTCATTCACCAAAAAAATATTTTCGCAAGCGGCGGCGGCCATTTGTGCGATGGTCCAAATTTCCTGGAAAAACCCTCTCGCAGGGGAGGCCGAGAAGCCTTTGATTGGCATCACCATGTTTGGATTGACAACGCCCTGGGTCATGAAAATAAAGAAACGGATGGATGTTTTTCCAAGAGGGGGGGAAGGGACAGGGCGGATCGGATTGAGCCAAAGGGCGCCAGCCGTCAGATTTCCCCCACTCCCGTCTCCCATGCGGAAAAGGAATCGGGTTCTTCCTGCGGGAGGGTGATGCGGAAAAGGGAACCGCGGCCCACTTCGGTTTCCATGGACAAGGTTCCGCCGTGTTCCTGGGCGATCTTCTGGGTCACCAATAGACCCAAGCCGGTTCCGGAAGTCCCCTTGGTAAAGAAAAAGCCGGTGGCATCCTAAAAAGCCAGATCCGGCTTCCAGACTTTCCAGACCTTCCCTGCCAGGTCGGGGCCTGGTTTCAAGGTTGGTTTGCCCGGCTGCCAGCCCGAAGGGGTGACCTCCCCGGTTTTGCGTACATGCTGGAACGCTTTCGTCTGCCGGATCAGCTCGGAGATGTTGCGTCCCACGGGGGGAGAGACAACTTCCATGGCCTGAATCACCCCGTCCGGATCAATCAGAAAACGGCCCCGAATATCCACGCCCGCGGCTTCGTCATAAATCCCGTACACCTGGCCGATCTTTCCCCCCCCGTCCGAAAGCATGGGGAAGGGAACACCTCCCGGAACCATCTTGGAAAGCTCCTCTTCCTGCCAGATCTTGTGGACGAAGCGGCTGTCCGTGCTGCAGGCCAGGACTTGAACCCCCAGGGATTTTAACTCTTCGTGCTTGACGGCGACCGCCGACAATTCCGTGGGTCAGACGAAGGTGAAATCACCCGGATAGAAGCAGAGGACCACCCACTTACCTTTGTAGTCCGAAAGCTTGATGTTCTTGAATCCGCCTTCAAAAAAGGCGCTGGCTTCAAAATCGGGGGCGGGTTTTCCCACTTGGGCGATCATTTTGGGCTCCTCCTTGTAAGCTCGAGATGGGGCTGAAGGTTGACCTTCCGGTTTCAAAATCGGCCCTTTGGCCGGTGTCACGCAACCGTCTTTCGCTTCCGCCATGTTCTTTCTCCTTTCTGTTTTTGACCTCTCACCAGGTGGATCTTCACCGCCTATTAGGTGACCCACCCTCCAGCCCTTGATGATTGAATCTTCCCGGTCTTCATTTCCCGGAAAGGGTGACCAGATAGGAATTCCCCATTCTGGCCACGTGATCGCGGATCCTCTCAAAGAGGTGCAAATGCCCTTCTTCGTCGCTGATCAGCTCCTCGAAAAGATCTTTCGACTTATGGTCCTTTTGCGCGGCACACTGGGCCGCCGCTTCGTTGTACATCTCGATGGCCTTGGTCTCCAGGGCTACATCGGTCTCCAAGAGCTGGGGGATGGTTTGCTTCTTCTTCGGGCTGAGGTCCGGTTTCGAGGTAGGTTCCCCGCCCAAAAACAAAATCCTCTCGGCGAGTTTTTCGGCGTGCTTCATTTCGGCGATGGCCGTCTCCTTGAGCTTGGCGGCCAGTTTCCCGAAATCCTGATCTTCCAGTTCATAGTGGTGGATCATGTACTGGGCAATCGCCCCCAGTTCGGCCGAGCGGGCCTGGTTCAGCAGATAGATCACCTTTTCGTTCATACCTTCTCCTTTCTTGGTTTATTGAAAAAAATCTCCGCCTCAGGATTCAAGCGCCGCAGACGGGCAGCTGTTTTAGGGCCGACGGCCACTCCCCCGACAATGACAACCTTGATCTTATTCTTTTCCACTCCTCTGCTCCTTGAGTTTATTATCCGTAAAGAAGGCTTTCCCCTTCCTCTTGAACTCGATCGAAATCAAATTTCCCTCAGACCTCCAACCCGCTGCCGACCCATCCGTAGAAAAAGCGCTCCCCGAATTCCTGCTGCAGCCGGCAGGCCCCCCGAAAGCCCGTGCAGTGGGAGACCCCGATCCGGTCCACCTTCATCTGTTTCAGACAGCGGATGGATTCTTCCAGCTGTTCCGGGGTCAGAAAATCCAGATGGGTTCCCCCGAGAATGGCAAGGAAATGATCCTTTTTCATCCGCTGGGTCACATGGTTGATGATGTTGATCATTCCCGAATGGGCGCAGCCGAAGATCAGGACCAGCCCTTTTCCCGTGTCCAGGATGAGGGATTGATCATCCGGCAGGGTATCGGGCACGATTTTGCCGTCGACCTCCCGGAAAAGCTTCGGGTCATTCTTCTCAAAAGCCGTCTTCCGGGGGACCTCGCCGGTCAGGAACATCCCTTTCTCCACTTCGTAAAAATCAGAATTCAGGATGAAACGGGCCCCGAGGAATTCGAGGTAACTCCTTTTGTAGATCATCCCGGCAAAGCGCCTGGACTCCCGGCCCCCTTCTTTGCGGATGGCCATGCGGTCCAGAAAGATGTCCGGATGAACATGGACATCCACCGGGCCGGTCAGGTTCAGGACCTGGGGAAGCCCCCCGGTGTGATCGTTATGCCCGTGGCTGAGAAAGATCTTTTTAACGGTTCTCAGATCTTTATTGAGCGCCAGGGAATTCTCCACCACCGTCCGACCGCCGCCCGTGTCGAAGAGGTAATTCCCCCCGTCGGTTTCGATAAAAGCCGAGAACCCGTGTTCTCCCGCACCCATCGCCCGTCCGATTAAATTCTCACTCAGGATCGTGATTCGAACCGTCATCCGGAAACCCTCCTCCCCCGCGATATTTCGTTTGGATTCAATTTTTCTTACAGCTTCGTATTAGTCCTTAAGGCGTCATCCGTGTTAATCCGCGTTCATCCGCGTCCAATCCAATGAAGGAAGTCGTTTCGTCGTCGTTTTTTTCTTTTACCCAGGCATAATCTGTTTTCATCCGTGTTCATCTGTGTCCCATTAAGTTTTTTGTTCTTGAGAAAGCAGGCCTTCCTGCAGGATGATCTCGGCCATCCACTGGGCGGCCTTGCCCACCACCTCTGGGCAGTGAATATCATGGGCCCCGGCGTTATGGAATTTCTCGAACTCCTGGGGATCGGGAAGGTAGTAATAGCGCCCCAGGACTCTGGTCTGGATATCCCGGCAGATGACCGAGCCGTATTCCCGGATGAACTGATCGCGAAACTTCCTGACCAGCTTGTGGGTTCGAAAGCGGACCCCCTCGGGATCGGAGAAATTCTTCCTTTCCCTTCCCAGGATGGAGCCCAGGAACAAAACGCCCCCCATATAGGCCCCGCAGCCGCTGTCACAAGTCAACCCCGTACCTCCCGCCAGGCCCGTGGCCGCCTTGAAAACATCGTCGGAACCGACCCCCAATACATCTTGGAGAGCGGCGATCACGCACTGGCTGCATCCCCGGTAGGTTTTTTCGTATTCCTTTCCCTTTTGGTAGGCCTTTTTCGCTGATTCTTCGATCGCTGTCTTTTCCATCCTTTTTCTCCTTCGCTCCAGATTTTTTCTTTTCTCGGCGGGCTCTTCCTGATATCTGCATTCGATGGGGCCGGGAAGAACCGATCATTTTTTCAGCATGGTCACCCGGCGGACGCCCCTGATTTCCTGGTAAGTCGCCCCCTGGGAAATGAACCGAAAAGCTTCCCGCGGATCGACTACTACTGTACCCGAAAGCCCATGGATTCCGTAATCGAAAAGAAAAGGGGTCATGGGCGTCGTAGGGCCGATCAGGAGGACGAACTTCCCTTGGGACCACCGGAGCAATTCTTCCAGGGTATGGTTGATGAAAGAAGTGCCGGTGATCCCGATGACCTCGCAGCGGGGGAGAATCCGGGAGGCATCCTCCGGCCGGAGATCTCCCTCCCGGGGCCTTTGTTCGAACACCCAGAGGTTTCGCGCTCTTTCGCGCAAGCGGGGAATAAAGGGGAAATGGCCCACCACGGCCATATCCTTGCCTTCCCCTTTTTCCAGGAGAATCTCCGCGGCATTTTTTTCCACGCACGCCCGGTCGTCAATCTCGATGAGAGAGTTGATCGCCGCCATACCGATGGATGCTTCCATGGGGTAATCGGAAAGGGCGTATTGGGCCAATTCCAGAGCGCTCTTCTTCGTCAGACGGCCGACCTCCCTCACCCCCTTTTTATGCGGGTGGCCCTCGTCCCGAAAGGTGGAGGCCAGCCCACACCCCCGGCTTACCACGGCCGTCCAGTAAGCTCCGGTCAGGATCTCGCGTACAGGATGATCCTTTCCCCGAAGGGATTCGATGAGTTCAGTCAGGATTTTCATTTTATTCGGGTCTCCCGCCTAAATGGGGCAGGCGTTGGAGAAGGTCACCACCATGGAAAGGAGGCCCTTTTCCGCCACCCGCAGGGAAACCTCCTCGACGGCGGCGAAAACCTTTTCTGCTCTATTTCCTTCCCGCATTTTGCACATTACGCAGCCATCCTTCTTTCTCCCCTTATTCCACTCTTCACCCCGATGCCTGAAAAACAGCCCTATCTCTTCGCACCGCACGGATCAATAAAAAGGCACGATTTTCTCTTCAAGCCCGCGAAAGGCTTTTCACCGGACCCCCCCGGGAAGAATTTCCATCTCCGTCTTTCTCCTGGAAAGCAGGGCCGAAATCAAATCCCGAGCGAATCACAGGTGTGACCAGGGCACGGTCCCCTGTTCCCCCAGGACCCCTCATGATACCCGCCGCAATCCCGGTCATAAAAAAAATGGTAGGCCATGAAACTTCACTTCGGCAGCCTATATCTGGCCTCTGCATATGCCGCTTTCTTCCCCTCCACTGAAGCTTTTCCTTCCAAGAAAAAAACATTGTGGGACTTTTTAATAACCCTGGCTTCCAATCTGACAACAGTTCCAATGCGAATTGGAGAAGAATATCTGATCGATAATCTTCCTGTGAGTGCCCCAATCCCCATATCTAAAAGGCAATGAGTCATCGCAGAATCTAGCAGGGTGGCTATGATTCCTCCATGAACAATTCCCGAATAACCTGCAAATTGTGGAGCCGCTCTAAAGAATCCAATAATAGATCCATCTTCCCCTCTATGAAAAATGAGGCGAAGCCCGACGCCATTGTTGGAACCGCAGGCAAAGCAATTTCCATGAAGTGTTGATTCAATGCTTTCTCTTTGATTGGGTAACATCTAACCACTCCTCCGTACTTTCCACGAAAAGCTTGAAAAACACGCTAGATCGATGTAAATCGAGAAGAACCCCCCCATAAGCAGTCTCGATTTTGGAGAAGACGTCTTCCTATTTCCACCGAGTCATTAACCAGACCCCGCCTTCCGCCTCGAATCGGTAATCTTCTCTGCCTCAAAAAGGGTCCTTGTCAGCCGGTTCCTTACTCTGGTTCCTGCCTCCCGGATCAGCATGAATGTTCCCCTCCTTCCATTCTCTTCCCCTTGTTTCCCGATTTATTTCTTCCTGTAGAAATAAGGCGGCTTCTATAGAAAGATCCCTCCAAACAGGCGAACCGCAAGAGCCAAAACGATGGCCACCGCTAGGGTGAAAAGGACGGCCAGAAAAGCCCCTTTTTTGCCAATTTCCCTCCATAATGCGGCAATCGTCGCCAGGCAGGGGATGTAAAAGGTGACAAAGACCGTGAAGACCATGACCTGCGTCCGGGTCATCACGGTCAGAACCTCCGTGGTTCCCAGGGCCTGGGTCAGCATGATTAAGGAAAGCTCTTTCCGGAGAAGGCCGAAGATCAGCGTGGTTCCCACGGATTCGGGGAGGCCCAGGAGACC
Source organism: Deltaproteobacteria bacterium (assembly GCA_026388915.1). Lineage (GTDB taxonomy): Bacteria > Desulfobacterota > SM23-61 > SM23-61 > SM23-61 > SM23-61. The sequence goes on along the minus strand of JAPLIW010000807.1, from coordinate 750 downwards.
GGTCAGAGGGGAAAGAACCCGATTGATGGATCCCTCCACCCCTCCGTATTCCATCAGCGCAAGCAGTACGCTCCCGCCGATCAAAATGGGCCAGGCGACGACGATGAATTCCCGGATCCGGTACCAGGACTTTTTCAGGGTGTTGCCCAGGGGAGGGACCTGGTAGGCGGGGATCTCCAGGATCAAGCCCAGGCTGGCATCGGGGTAGAAAAGGGAGAGGATTTTCCCCGAGACCGCCACCACTACCAGGTTCAGGGCGAAGATGAAAAGGGCGGCGTTCGGTCCCAGGAGGAAAGCGGCCAGGGCGAAGATGATGGTAATTCTTGCGGCACAGGGGATCAGGGTGGCCAAAATGGCGACGATGAACCGGTGCTGGGGAAATTCCAGGATCCGCGTGGCCATCACTGCCGGCACGCTGCACCCATACCCCAGGATAAAGGGAATGATCGATTTCCCGTGAAGGCCGATCTGGTGCATAAAAACATCCATGAGAAAAGCGACCCGCGGCAGGTATCCTACGTCCTCCAGCAGGGAAAGCCCGACGAGGAACGGAACCAGGTAGGGGAGCACGATGGCCACCCCCCCGGCGATCCCCTGGAGAAATCCCTGGGTGAGAAAAAAAAGAAGGCTGCCCGGCCCAAACAGGTCTTTGAGGCCTTCGGACAGATGCCCGAAGAACCGCAGGAGGGGTGCTTCGATGGCCCCCCCCACCCCAAAGATGAAGTTGAAGAACCCATAGAAGACCAACCC
>JAPLIW010000086.1 GCA_026388915.1 Deltaproteobacteria bacterium | reverse complement strand
AGGAGCCGAGGCCCGGACCGCTTCGCTTGCCAAAATAGGCGGTGGTGCCCCCCTAGGCCACGGGGATCTTACGATGGTTACTGACAAATAGGCTGCCTTTTGGGTACTTAGGAAGGCACAGCCTTTGTGCCCGCGTTCTTTTGCGGAATCACACAGATAGCGGCCGAAGGGGGCTCTTACCCGCCGGATTTTGGCGGCGCGCATCGGTTCGGACCTCGGCTCCACGGCAGGAGCAGAGAGCATAGAGGAAAAACCAAAACAGGAAAGGGCGTGATGGAAGCCCAGGCGATGGTCTTGGAAAAATTCAACCAGCCCCTGAGCCTGAAAAGCTTCCCCCTGCCCAGGCTTGGGGAAGGGGACATCCTGGTAAAAATCGAGGTGGCCGGCGTCTGCGGTTCTGACGTCCACATGTGGGAAGGAAGAGACCCCCGCACCCGTCTTCCCATGATCCTGGGTCACGAGGGGGCGGGGGAAATTGTGGAGATGAAGGGGGAGAAGAGGGACGTTTATGGGGTTCCGCTGCAGGCCGGGGACAGGGTTCTCTGGTCCCGGGGGGTCACCTGCGGGCACTGTTATTTCTGCAAGGTGAAGATGGAACCATCCCTCTGCCCCCATCGCTTCGTCCACGGGATCCACACTTCCTGCGCCGAGTCCCCTTACCTGACCGGAAATTACGCCCAGTACCTTCTCCTCGATCAGCGGTCGGATTTTTTCCGGATCGAGAGAAATATTGATTTGGCTGTTCTGGTTCCGGCGTCCTGCTCCGGGGCCACCGCCGCCCATGCTTTCGATCTTTCCCGCATGGAGTCAGGGGATTCGGTCCTGGTTCAAGGAGTAGGCCCATTGGGCATTTTTGCCGTGGCCTTCGCCCAGTCCTTCGGGGCCGACCAGATCATCGTCGTCGGGGGTACGGAAGAAAGGTTGAAAATGTGCCAGTCCTTCGGGGCGACCCTTCTGCTGAACCGGCACCGCCTCTCCCCGGAAGAGCGGCGAAAAATCATTCTGGAGGCGACCGGGGGGAGGGGAGTGGATGCGGCATTTGAGATGGCCGGGGAGCCCGAGGCCCTGAAGGAATGCATCCTTGCCGTGCGGAACGGGGGAGCGTGCATGACCGCCGGCTTCGGGGAGCCCCACGGGAAGATGGAGGTCGATTGCTTCGCGGACATCGGACGGAAGAATCTCCGCCTCCAGGGGGTATGGGTGAGCGAAACCCGCCACACCCACATGGCGCTGCAGCTGGTCTTCGGCCGGCTCCAGGATTTTGCCCGACTCATCACCCACCGGTTTCCTTTGAGCAATGCCGATGAAGCCCTCCGGGTCATGAGATCCCGGGAGGCGGTAAAGGCGGTCCTTTTTCCTTTTTCTGCTGAATAAAAAACTTAACCGCAGAGGTCGCAGAGTACGCAGAGATAAAAATGGATAAAGGCTTAAGGCCTGGCATGCGTGGCAAAAAACGGTTCCATGTATGATCCTTCGCGGAAGCACAAAACTCGCAAGGGTTCCTCATCAAAAAACCTCTGCGCTCTCTGGTGCCTCTTCGTTCATCCTTTGGTCTTCATTCGCAGAGGATCCAGAAAAAGAAGGATTTTTTCCCCAGAAGGATAATAGAACCACAAACCGCAGAGATCCAGGAGAACGCAGAGAGGATGGAAATGCAAACAATGACTCATGTTTTTAGTCTTTTGGAAGAAAATGCTCTGCGGTCTCCGCGTGCTCTGCGGTTGATTTTTTTCTTCATCTTCGAATGGCGCGGAGACTTTTATACTTTCCTGAACAATGAAAAATAAGCCCAGAGAAAACTCATTTTCCCCCGATACCCCTTTCATCGTCTGCCGGCACAGGAAGAATCAGCCCCAGATTTCCCCGCTGATCTGCGAGAAGCGCTGCCCGCGCAACAAGAACTGCCAGGAGTACTTTGACTACATCCAGCCGGCCATGTTCAAGCGGTATGAGAAGAGAGATGCAAAGGAAAAGTCTAATGTGAATCCAATCCTGGATGAAAAGGATTCCTGAGGGAGACAGCCATGAAGCTTTTGCCCGGGACGCTCGAGAGGATCCAGCGGATATTCAGGGGAGAGGCGGACACCGTCCCCATCCTGGCCCAGATCAACGAGCATGTGGTCAGGCTCTGCGGCGGGGACATGCGGGAGGCCTACACCGACGCGGCGAAGTTTGTGGAGATGAACCTGGCCGTCTTCGAATACTACCGGCTGGACATGCCCGGTTTTTATTACGACATTTACAACATCGAGGCCGAAGCCCTGGGACAGCGCCTGAACTGGGAATCGGACCGGATGCCCGACATCGACCGCCAGAACCCCCTGATCCGGGAGCCTTCGGACCTGGACCGGCTGCGTCCTCCGGATTTCAAGAAATCGGGCCGGATGCCTTTCGTGCTCGAGGTCATGCGACGCTCCTACGATCTGGGGCTTCCCGTACGGGTCCGCTTCTGCTCGCCCTTTTCCCTGGCCGTGAACGTCCGGGGGATCGAGAACCTGCTCCTGGACATCCTGACGGATCCCCCCTTCGCCCACCGGCTCCTGGCCTTCCTGACCGATGAAGTCCTGATTCCCTGGGTCCAGGCCCAGCGGGAGGCCATCGGCCAGCCCAGGGTCGCAGGGAACGGGGCTGATGCCGCGGGGTCCCCTCCCATCGTGACCGTGGAGATCCTGAAAGAGTTCGTCATGCCCTATGTGGCCCGGATGAACGAAAAGATCGGCAACGTGACCAGCATGGGATACTGGGGGTACAGCTACCTCTACAAGCACCCGGAGAAATTTTATAAAATGCTCGGCCTGATGGCCTCGGTGAGCCCGGGGGCCTTGATGTGCCTGGACCCGGATGTGGCCAAGACAGGACCCGAGCCTTATGCAGAGTACGCCCGGGAGAAAAAGATGTCCCTCACGCTGGGACTGGACACCCTTCTTCTTCAGGAAGGACCGTTGCCCAAAATCGTGGAGCGGTGCCGCCGGTATGTAATGGCCGGGGCGCGGGCTGAAAGGCTGGTGATGTTCTTCAACGATGTTTCCGTTCACACCCCTCCCCGGAACATTCACACGGCGATCGCCGCGATCCGGCACTTCGGGAAATTGCCCATAGAGGACCGTCCCCTGGAGTCTTTTCAACCCCCGGAGGTGGAATCCTTCGAATCTTTCATGAGGAAATACCGGGGGAGTAAAACAACGGAGCACGGGAGAAATGGAATATTGGAAAATTGATGGTTTCGTAAAAAGTCTCTTGGATCGTCACCCCGGCGAAAGCCGGGGTCCAGAACATCTTG
>JAPLIW010000606.1 GCA_026388915.1 Deltaproteobacteria bacterium | reverse complement strand
GGTCCCCTCCCGGGCTCCCCCTCTGGCCCGGTCGTGCGCTTCCCGGTTGGTGGAGTCGATTTCGGAGAAGAAGAAAATCTCATTCCCAATCAGCCTGTCCCTACAGGTTTGGCGAAGGTCTTCAATCCACATCATAATAATGCATAGAGCATGGGGCAGAGAGCAAAAGAATAGCGAAATTAGCTCATGACTCATGGCTTTTAGCAAAAAGTCTGGTGGTCCTGCAAGAAGTCCCCAAATGGGCTTTTCCGTCATTCCTGCGGAAGCCGGAATCCAGTTATTTCAAGATGTTCTGGACCCCGGCTTTCGCCGGGGTGACGATCCAAGAAGCTTTTTGCCTAACCATCAAGGTTGCTGTTCCCTGTCCTGAGTCTTTAGCCATTAGCTATGAGTTATCAGCTATCAGCTTTCGCTATTTGGGCCTTTTGTCATAAATCCTCTTCGCCTTGAAGGTCGTCCGCTCCAGGGTCCCGAAGGGTTCGATCCGGATTTCCGGAGTGACCTGTAGTTCCTCCCGCAGGTCCTTTCTCAGGCGTTGTTCCAACGAAGTCCGGTCCGTGTCCGCGGACAGGCATTCACACACCACGGTGCATACCTCCGCGTAGGAATTCTCATCCCGGGTCAGTTCGATCAGAAACTCATCCCCAACCTCCCGGTAACTGCGGACCACTTTTTCCACCTGGACGGGATAAAACTTCGCCCCCCGGTAAATGACCATATCATCCGCCCGCCCGAGAATCCCCCCCACAGCCCGCCCGTGGGTGCGCCCGCAGGGACATCGGGAGCTATCGAAGCGGGCATAGTCGTTCGTCCAGTACCTCAGCATGGGAGTGGCCTCCCGGGACAGATGGGTGATAACCAGAACCCCCATCTCGCCCTCGGCGCACCGCTCCTTCGTGTCGGGGTTGAGGATTTCGATCAGGTATTGGTCCTCGGCAAAATGCAACCCCGCTTTGGCCGTGCATTCCGATGCAAAGGTGGGGCCGATTTCCGCCAGGCCATAGTAATCGTAGGCGTCGATGGCCAGGCCTTCTTCAATCTTCCTCCTCGTGGCTTGGGTCTCCGTGCCCCCCTCCCCCCCGAAGCTTCCCAGCCGGAGCGACAACTGCTCGGGAGAGACGCCCCGTTCTCTCAGATTCTCGGCGATGTGGAGGGCAAAGGAGGGGGTACAGAGGAGTACGGTCGAACCCGGGTTGAGCATGTATTCAACCTGCCGGCCGGTCATGCTGGCACCGATGGGGATCACGAAACAGCCGATCCGCTCGCCGGCATAATGGGTGGACATCCCGGCTACCCATAACCCGTAGCTGAACCCGTTCTGGATGATGTCTCCCGGCCGTACCCCGAAGCTCCACATGGTCCGGGCGGTAATCTCGGTGATGTTCTCAACGTCTTTCTCCGACCAGATGGTATTCACCGGTGCTCCCGTCGTGCCGGTGGACGGATGCAGTTCCCTCCAGTCTTTCGACGGAGCCACGGTGTAGCGGCCGAAGGGCGGGTGTTTCATCTGCTCATCCCGCAGCTCCTGCTTGGTCACCACCGGCACATGGACCAGGTCATCCACCGTCTTGATTTGGGAGGCCTTGATCCCGGCTTTCCTGAACTTTTCCTGGTAAAACTCCGATTTGGCCGTACATCTCTGGACCTGCCAGCGTAGCCTCCTGTTCTGCAAGTCCCGGATCGCTTTCCGGCTCATTCTTTCAATTTCCGGATGATAGTATTTGCCCCGGCTCATTGTCCCTCCCCCTCCATTAAGAAAGGATCTTTGGTTTTACCCTAGCCTTCTCCCGCTTGATGGCCCAATGTCTTTGAATCGTTTATGGGTTGATGGGGTGACTCTTCTGGCCCCTCTTCTTTTTGCCTCAAGCGAAGCGCTCCTCGAGGCCCGCAGGGTCGGTCCTTGAGTCACGCCCCGGCGTGACGCTCCTCCAGCGCAGTTTTTTTAAACCGCCAGGTATTTTCTGACGATCTCCTCGTTCTGCCAGATTTCATCCATGGTTCCCTTATACTGGATCAGGCCTTTTTCCATGATGTAGCCCCGGCCGGCCACCTTGCGGCAGAATTTGATGTTCTGGTCGGCGAGCAGGAGGGTGACCCCGGACTTCTGAATCTGCAGGATGATTTCCGTCAGGTTTCTGACCACCAGTGGGGCCAGGCCCTCCGAGGGTTCGTCCAGGAGGAGAATTTCGGGGTTTTTCATGAGACCCCGCCCGATGGCCAGCATCTTCTGCTCTCCCCCACTGAGGGTCGTCCCTTTGCTGGCCTTCAACCCTTCCAGAACGGGAAAGGTTTGGTATACCCGTGCCAGGGTCCAGGGTCCTCCGCTCTTCTTGGCCAGGCGCCGGGCCATCTCCAGGTTCTCTTCGGCCGTCAGGTCGGGGAAGATCCTCCGGTCGTCGGGAACGTATCCGACCCCCAGCCGGGCGATCTCGTAGGATTTCTTCCCCCCCAACTCCACCCCTTTGAGCCGGATGCTTCCGGAGCGGGGCGGAGTCAAGCCCATGATCGAACGGAAGGTGGTGGTCTTTCCCACGCCGTTCCTCCCCAGGAGGGCCACCACTTCCCCTTCCCCCACCTCCAGAGAAACTCCGTGGAGCACCTGGCTCTGTCCGTAACGGGTGATGATCTCCTTCACTTCCAGGATGGCGGTCATATTTCCTCTCCCAGGTAAATCTCCCGGACCTCCCGGTTGGCGCGGATCTCGTCGGGCCGGCCTTCCGCCAGGATCTCTCCGCGGTTCATGACCACGATCCAGTCGGAGAGGGAAAAGACAATATCCATGTCGTGCTCCACGATGATGAAGGTGGTCTTCCGCTCCGCGGCCAGCTTCTTGACCAGTTCCAGGACTTTGATCCTCTCGATGGGGTTCATGCCCGAAGAAGGTTCGTCCAGAAAACAGATCTGGGGGTTGCTGGCCACCGCAATTCCCAGCTCCAAGAGCCTCTGGTCGCCGTGGGACAGCTCCCCGGCGGGAAAATCCTTTTCCTCCTTCAGCCAGACTTCACCCAGAATTTTCTCCGCCTCCCCCACCGCTTCTTTCTGGCTCAGGAGGGAAGAGAAGGCGCTGGAGGTCTTGTTGAGGCGGGACAAAACCGGCAGTAGGATATTCTGGAAGACCGTCATCCGGGGGAAGATGTTCATCACCTGGAAAGACCGGCTGATCCCCATTCTTACCCTTTTGTCCGGCCCCAGCCGGGTGATCTCGTTTCCCTGGAATAGAATCTTCCCCCGGTCGGGAAGCAGATAGCCGGACAGAAGATTGATGAGGGTGGTCTTCCCCGCCCCGTTCGGACCGATGACCGAAGTGAACAGGCCCTCCTGAAGGGTGAGGGTGACTTCGTGGACCGCCGCCATCTTGCCGAAATACTTCCCCAAGTTTTCGGTGCGGATGATCTCTTTCACCGCCGGCTCCCTTCTTTCAGGAAAATGCTCACCACCCCTCCGCGGAATCCCATGACCAGTACCACGACGATGACCCCCAGGCAGATGAGCCAATATTCGGTGAAGCGCACAATGATATCCTTTAAGAGGTAGAAGAGAGCCGAGCCCACGATCGGTCCGGCCAAGGTGTAGATCCCTCCCAGCAAGGTGGCCATTACGGGTTCGGCGGAATAGCTCCAGTGGGCCACGGAAGGAGTCACCGTGCTCTCCAGCGGGGGAAGGAGGGCTCCGGCCAACCCGGCATAAAGCCCGGCGATGGTGAAAGAGAGAAGGCGGTATTTCCGGACCGAGACCCCGACGCAGGCCGAGCGGGTTTCGCTGTCCCGGATCCCCTGCAGGGTCAACCCCAAGGGGGAGCGAACGATCCGCTGGAAGAGATAGATGGCCAGCAGCGACAAACCCAGGACCACGTAGTAATAACTCTCCATGGCAGCCATGCTGATCTTGAAGATCCCCGGAATCTCCAGCGGGGCCCGGGGGATCCCCACCAGCCCGTCATCCCCCCCGGTCACATCCCGCCACTTCCAGGCCAGGGAAAAGATCATCATGCCGAAGCTGAGGGTGAGCATGGAGAAATAGATGCGGGTGTGCCGTATGCACAGAAAGCCCAGCAGAAGGGAAGCGACCCCGGCCAGGGCGACTCCCCCGAGGATCCCCGCCAGGAGCGACGGGTAAACCAGCAGGATCTTGGCGCACCCATAGGCTCCGACGGCGTAGAACCCCGCCTGCCCGAAGGAGAGGAGGCCGGTATAGCCGAAGAGAAGGTTGAACCCCAGGGAAAACATCGAAAGAAGCAGGATGTGAATGGTGACGTAAAGAAGGTACTTCCCCGCAAAGGCCGGCAGAACGGCGAGGAAGATGATGAGAAGCAGGATCGCCAGTCTGGTTTTCATCGCTCAGCTCCCAAAGAGTCCCTGCGGCTTGATCATCAGGACCACGGCCATGATCAGGAAAATCAAAAATAGCTCAAAGACCGGGAAGAGCAGGATCCC
>JAPLIW010000201.1 GCA_026388915.1 Deltaproteobacteria bacterium | reverse complement strand
CGGAATAGATGCCGCCCAGGATGATGACCGGCATGCAAAAGGCGGGGATGGCCTTATAAGTGGTCTGGGCCGTTTCTCCCCAGCTGGCTTTGGGCGCCCCTCCGATGTTTTTCCGCTTGGCATCGAAGCGGATCCAGATCAAGTAGAATACTCCCTGCATGATTCCCGGCAGGAACCCGGCCATGAACAGCCGGGTAATGGAATCATCGGCCATGATCCCGTAGATGATCATGGCGATGCTGGGGGGGATCATGATGGCGATGGTGCCGGCCGCGCATATGACCCCGAGGGCGAAGGGTCTGGGGTAGCCATGCTCGAGCATTGCCGGGACGACGATGACCCCGATGGCCAGGGCCGTGGCCACGCTGGAGCCGCACAGGGCCCCGAAGATCATGCAGGAGATGACCGTGACCATGGCCAGCCCGCCCCACCAGTGGCGGACCCAGCAGTTGGCGGCGTTGATAAGATACCGGGAAGTCCCCCCCTGGACCATGAACTGGGCGGCCATGACGAAGAAGGGAATGGCCATGAGAGGAAAGGTATCCAGAGAGTTGTACATGACCTCGGGAACCATCTGCAGGGGTGCCGGCGAAAAAAAGGCGATCATGATGAAAGCGGTCACCCCCAGGACAAAGGCGATGGGAAGGCCCAGGCAGAGCAAGCCCAAAAAGATCAGGAAAAGAAATAGGACGGTCATGGGTGCCCTCCATCCCGGCTCAGCTCGTGAGTCTCCAGGATTTCAGAGGGGGTGAAGGAAAAAATCAGCCGGTAAACCCGGATGGCATACCGCAGGGCCACCAGGGTACACCCCGCAGCCACGGAAAGATAGGGGATCCAGACCGGAAAGCGCAGGGCGGTTAGAGACCGCTCGTCATTTAGGTAAGCAGCCCAAACGATCTTGAAGCCCAGGATGCTGACCGCCACGCAGAAAGCGAGAGCCACCAGCCCGTTGAAGACCGCCAGGTACCGGCGAGTCTTCATAGAAAACCGCTCCACGATGAGGGTGGCCGCCACATGGCCCTTTTCTTCCGCCAGGATGCTGGCGGTGATGAAGATGGCCCAGATGATCAGGTAGGTGACGATCTCCTCGGCCCAATCCGGGGGCTTTCGCAGCAGGTATCGCGAGATCACCCCGTAAAAGGCGATCACGGTCGCGGAAAACGCCAGCGTCCCCACGATGAATTTCTCCACTTGGGTCCATGCTTTTTCCCACCTGGTCATGAATCCTCCTCCGGACTTGGATACGATGTTGCAATCCCCCCACCCCTCACCCTCCCCGAAGCTGTGAAAAAATTGGTTTTCAGCCGTCACCCCGGTGAAAACCGGGGTCCAGTAAGTTCGTAACACCTTGAAAACACTCGATTCCGGCTTTCGCCGGAATGACGTAAAAAAGAACTGAATCGATTTTTTCACACCTTCCCCCTCGAGGGGGAGGGTAGGGAGGGGTGAGCTTGCTTACATGCCCAGAGCTTTCTTGGCCATCTGAATCAGCGCCGGGTCATACTTGAGGTCCTTAATCTGCTTATCCTGGACCGGCAGGATATGCTTGCGCCATTTGGCCAGCTCTTCATCGCTCGGGTCATAGAATTCGACCCCTTTGCTCTCCATGATCTTCCGGGCTTCGACCTGTTCCTTGCGGGCGATCTCCCGCTGTCTCGGCACCACCGCGTTCCAAACCTCCATGAATATTTTCTGCAGGTCCGCGGGCAGGCTGTTCCAGAACTTCAGGTTGACCAAGGGGACATAATAGCCGTTGAAATTTCGGGTGTTGACGCCATACTTGACGCCCGCCTCGTAGAGCTTGGCGCTCTCCACGCTCTTGGTGGTGGAGCAGACACCGTCTACCGTCCCTTGCACCAGGGCCATGGGAACATCCGGCCAGGCGATGAAAACGGCGCTGGCCCCCAGGGCGTTGAGGCGCACTTCCGGGTTGGAGCCGCCGGAGTGGCGAATCTTCAGGCCGTTGAAGTCTTCCATCTTGGTTATTTTCTTGTTACGGGTCCAGGTTTGATCGTAACCCAGTTCGAACCACCGACCGGGAGACTTGACCCCGACTTTCTTTTCCAGAGACTGGTTCACCGCCTTCCCCACTTCGCCGTCGATCAGGTCCTCGGTAATTTTCCCGGGCTGTCCGAAGAACATGGGCAGCATGGTCAGGCTGGTGCTGGTATCGAACCCCTCAAGCACCCAGTTGCCGGGGACAGCCATTTCCACCGTGCCGGTCCTCAGCGCCTTGGTCACGTGGGCATCCTTGTAAAGCTGGGCGCTGTGGTAATATTTTGGCACCAACCTTCCGCCTGACCTTTTCTGCAGTTCTTCGATGAAGATCACCAGCCCCATGTTCCGGGGATGATTGGGCACCGTGTCCACCGAGATCTTGAATTCATAGACCTTCTCTGCGGCGATGGTCGGTCCGGGAGTCATCCAACCGCCCAGAGCGAGGGCCACCGCTACCAACCCCAAGTTTTTCCACAATCCTCTCATCTTTTTACCCTCCTTGCTTTAAAAGATTTCTAGACAGGGATATCCCATCTCGGGAACGTTCCAGAATTAACCGGTTCGGCTCGATTCCTCAAAATCTCTCCCTGTCGGTGAGCACAGCCCCTAGAGGCCGGTATGTTCAGGTTTCTGGATTCGGGGTAAGGGCGTCTGTTCCGTCCTTTTTGCAATCTACATTCTATGGGACGATCCGATTCGTTGGTTTTGACTTTCCAGAATCATGGGCTTTCAAGAAATCGTGACTAGCGGGGCTATTCTTCCAATTCGGGCACCCATTGTCAAGAAATTTTTATGCGCCACCTCTCTCCTCTTCCGCGGACCGCAGAAGAGGGGGCCAATCGCGGATTTTGGGGGCTGATCGCTGAAGGCTGAACGCGGATTGCTGGTTTTAATGCTTCTTCGGCTCACACAGCTCGAGAAGCACCCCGTGCGTTCCTTTGGGGTGGAGAAAGGCGATTTTGGCATCGTGGGCTCCCCTTCTCGGTTTTTGGTCGATCAAGGCAAGTCCTTTGGCTTTCAGCTCTGCGAGGGCTTCCTCGATGTTGTCCACTTCCAGGGCGATATGATGGATGCCCTCTCCTCTCTTCTCAATGTGGCGGGCGATCGCCCCGTCGGGCTTCACGGATTCGAGAAGTTCAATCGCCGTATCCCCTAAGGGGATGAACGAGACTTTGTTGTCCGGCCAAACCTCCCGCCCGGTGATGGGCAGGCCCAGGACTTCCGAATAGAGCTTCTCCACCTCTTCTAAATTTTTTACGGCCACTCCGATGTGGGCAATCTTGCGGATCATCTGTTTCTCCTTTCATCCTCTGCCTTTCCCGGTAAAGAACGACCCGCCGGGGCGTCCCTATAGGGAGAGAACGGGAGGGATTTAGTTTGGTATATCGTATCCATTTAGCCGTTTGGAAATCATAGCAAATTACTGGGGGATAAATCGGTCAACTCTGTGAAAGCA
>JAPLIW010000532.1 GCA_026388915.1 Deltaproteobacteria bacterium | reverse complement strand
GCAAGTGGGAGAGACTTCGCACTTTCGGCGGTAACAGGGGGCACAGGAAATGGGAGAGATGATCTTCTCCCCCCGGCCGTAGAGCTCAATCTCCTGGGCCCAGGTCGGGCCGAAGAGGGCGATGACGTTTTTCTTCAGGCCGATGGCCAGATGCAGGGCCGTGGTATCACCCGTTACCACCGTGTCGCAGAGCTGGATCAGGGCGGCGAATTGCCCCATGGTGTTGTCGCACCCCGTATCGATCACCGCTCCTTTGGCTTTTTTCAGGATTCTCCGGTTTCGCTCTCTCTCCTCCGGCCCGCCCAGGAGAAGGATCTTGGTCCCGGGTTCTTTTTTGAGTTTTCGGATGAGCTCCAGGTACCCCTCTTCGGTCCAAGCCTTATTGGCAAAAACCGCTCCCGCCCCGGTGTTCAGCCCAACCACCCGGTCGCCTTTTTTCAAGCGCGCTTTCTTGGCGAACTTCTCGGCCCAAGCCCCATCTTCGGGGGACAGGAAGAAGAAATATTCATCCCCCCGGTAATCGATTCCCGCGATTTCGAAGATCAGCTCCGGGTAGGTCTTTTTGTTCTGGTAGAATTTCAGCTCATCGGAGAGGCCGAGGAAAAAGGCGTACTCACTCGAGCGGTTCAAGGGGAAGGGGTTCCCCTCCGGCCCGAGGGCAAACCCTTTTTTCTCTTTCGCCTTCACCCGGGAAACGATCGCCGCCCCCCGGGGTTCTTTCTCCAGCCCGACGACCAGGTCGAAGGTCTCCGCCTCCAGGGGCAGGAGGGAGGCGAAATCAAAGGGGAGAAGCCGATCGATGTAAGGATTGTTCTTCAGCAGGGGCTGAGCTTCCCGGTCCACCACCCAGGTGATATGACTCCGGGGATAGGCCCTCTTCAGGCCGGTGAGGAGAGGGGTGGTGCGGAGGACATCCCCGATGGCCGCCAGTTTCACGATCAGGATGCGGTGGCCCATGGGATCATACTGATCGCATCCCTCACAGACCCGTTTGAATTTGCAGGGCCGGTCCCCGATGAAGTACCGGCAGTCCAACCGCCAAAAAGGCTTCATAAATAAATTTTCACCCCAGAGGTTTACTTGGCTTAAAAACAAAAAAAATTAACCGCAGAGATCGCGGAGAACGCAGAGATTTATTGGCTGAAAAGCAAAAGCTTTATTCCCCTTTCCACTTTCGCTTTTTCCGCTTTCCAGGAAGTGACAGGTAATTGCCTTTGCTCTTTGCTCCTTGCTCTCCGCTCTCTGCTCTATGCTCTTTGCTTCTTCTCCGGGACCCAGTCGAACCGGTGGAACTGCATGGTGAAGGTGCCCCGGCCCTGGGTTAAAGACCGGAGGTCGGTGGAGTACCCGAACATTTCCTTGAGGGAAACAAAGGCCTCGACCAGGCTGACTTTCCCCTTGGCCACAATCTGTTCGATGCGCGCCTTGCGGGCGCCCAGGTCGCCGATGACTTCGCCCACGAACTCTTCCGGCACCACCACTTCGGTCTTCATGATCGGCTCCAGCAGCAAGGGGCCCCCTTTCTGACAGGCCTCGCGAAAGGCCATGGCCGAAGCGACTTGATAGGCCAGGGGTGTGGAGCTGCCTTCCCGGAAGGTTCCCCCCCGGAGGGTCACCTTGAGATCCACCACGGGATAGCCGGCCAGGGGACCGTTTCCCGTCGATTCCTTCGCTCCGGTTTCGATGCCCGGAATGAACTCGGCGGGAATCGTCCCGTCCGATGATTTTCCGTCGAACTCGAACCCTGCACCCCTCGGGCGGGGTTCGACCCGCAGGCGGACGTGGCCGTAATTCATCGCCCCTTCGATCTCCCTTTCGAATTTCCCTTCGGCCTCGGCGGCCTCATTAATGGTCTCCCGGTAGACGACCTGGGGTTTGCCCACGTTCACCGAAACATTGAAATCATCCAGCAGCCGGCGCACGATCACTTCCAGATGAAGCTCCCCCATGCCGGAGATGATGGTCTGCCCGGTATCCTCGTCGAACTTGACCCGGAAAGTGGGGTCCTCCTCCGCCAGCTTTTGCAGGGAGAAGTCCAGTTTCTCCTGGTCCTGCCGGGATTTTGGCTCGATGGCCACCGACGTCACGGGCTCATAGAAGTCAATCCGTTCCAGGGTGACGGGATGATCCTCGGCGCAGAGCGTGTCTCCGGTGGTGGTCTCCTTCAAGCCCGAGGCCCCCACGATATCCCCGGCCCGGACCTCCGGGACCCGCTCTTTCTTGTTGGCGTGCATGCGGAAGAGACGGGCGACCCGTTCCCGTTTTCCCTTGGTGGAATTGTAGATTTCCTGCTCGGCTTTCAAGACCCCGGAGTAAACCCGGAAGTAGGTGAGTTTTCTTCCCTCATCGGTAATGATCTTGAAGGCCAGGGCGGAAAAAGGCTCCTGATCGGAGCTGCGGCGGGATTCGGCCTCCCCGGTCTTGGGGTTGAAACCCTGCACCGGGGGAACGTCCAGGGGCGAGGGGAGGTATTCCACCACCGCATCCAGGAGAGGCTGGATCCCCTTGTTGCGCAGGGCCGCTCCGCAAAGCACCGGAACCAGCTCGAACTTCAGGGTGGCCTCCCTCAGAACCCGGTGAATCTCTTCGGCGGGAACGTCCTGCCCTCCCAGGTATTTTTCCATGAGAGGATCGCTCCTTTCGGCCAGGGCCTCCAGCAGTTTTTCCCGGTATTTTTCCGCCTCGGCTTTCAATTCCGGAGGGATTTCCTCCTCCCGAAAGGTAGCACCCAGAGTTTCTTCATCCCAGATGACGGCTTTCATCCTGACCAGGTCGATGATTCCCCGGAACCGGTCTTCGGCCCCCAGAGGGATCTGGATGAGCGCCGGGTTGGCCCCCAGCTTTTTCTTCATCATCTCCACGGTGTTGAAAAAATCCGCCCCCACCCGGTCCATTTTATTCACAAAGGTAAGGCGCGGAACCCGGTACCGGTCCGCCTGGTGCCAGACCGTTTCCGACTGGGGCTCCACCCCGCTGACCGCGTCGAAAACGGCAATGGCCCCGTCCAGAACCCGCAGGCTCCTTTCCACTTCGATGGTAAAGTCCACATGCCCGGGGGTATCGATGAGGTGCATCTCATGGCCCTGCCAGGGAAAACTGGTCACGGCCGAAGTGATGGTGATGCCCCGCTCCTGTTCCTGGCGCATCCAGTCCATGGTGGCCTCTCCGTCATGGACCTCTCCCATTTTGTGGGAGCGGCCGCTGTAATAGAGGATGCGCTCGGTGACCGTGGTCTTGCCCGCATCGATGTGGGCCATGATGCCGATGTTGCGGATTCTGTTTAAACGGCCTTTGGGTGTAGCCATAAATACCGTAAGTCGCAAGGCGTTAGTCGTCAGGGGTTGAACGCTATTACGTGGCCGCCGGCGGGAAACCTAGCTCCTCACGCCTCGAACCTTTCCCCCTTGGCTCTGCGCATTCTACCCTTGAACTCAAAGAATTAATATTATGAAATCTTCTCCCCAATGTCAATTTAAAACCATGAAAGGATTAGGGAAATTTATCCAATTTCCCTCATCCAATTTCCCTCTTGACCCTATCTCCATCTTCTTATAGATTCTAATTGATGGTCTCGTAAAAAGTCTATGGGATCGTCACCCCGGCGGAAGCCGGGGTCCAGAACAACCTGAAATAACTGGATTCCGGCTTTCGCCGGAATGACGAATTCTATGGAATTTCGAGTTTTTACGAATTCATCTTAATTGAATCATTTCTTTTTGCGACGAAAGGAGGAAACGGAAAAATGAAAGAGAAAACCTTGGTTGGATTGCTTTTGTGTTTTCTGGCGGTTCTTGTCCTGTCCTCTGCCGGGCTGGCTCAGGATACCGTCAAGATCGGCTTCTTCGCCCCGATCACCGGCCCCGCGGCCGTGGACGGAACCAGCGCCAAGAACGCCGTGGAAATCGGGGTAAAGGAATTAAATGGCGCGGGGGGAATCAAAGGGAAAAAAGTCGATTTGATCATTTATGACGACCGGCTGAAGGCCGAGGAAGCGGTGGCCATCGCCAACAAATTGATCGAGAAGGATAAAGTCGCCGGCGTGGTCAGCGGTTCCTACAGCGGCCCCACCCGGGTCACCGCCCCCATCTTCCAGAAGGCGGGCATGCCCATGGTGGCCGGTTACGCCGTCCACCCGGACGTGACCTGGGACCCCAAGGCGAAAAAGCCCAACGACTTCATCTTCCGTAACGGCTTCCTGGGAGAGATCGAGGGGGCGGCGGCCGCCGAATTCGCGGTAAAGAACCTGAAGGCCAAGAAGATGTCCCTGATCTTCATGGATAATGACTTCGGCCGGGCTATATCCGCCGGTTTCGCGGCCCACGCCGAAAAGCTGGGGGCCTCCATCCTGACCAAGCAGATGTATAAGTTCCCGGGGGAGAAGGACTTCCGTCCTTTCCTGACCCGGATCAAGGAAGGAAACCCCGACCTGATCTTCGCCGCCGGGTATTACAACGAAGCCGCGGCCATCGTCCGGCAGTCCAAGGAACTGGGAATCAAGAGCACGATCATGGGAGAGGAAGGTTTTGATTCTCCCAAGTTCCTGGAGATCGCCGGCCCCGCTGCGGAAGGGGTCATCATCGCCACCAACCTGGACCGGGACGACCCCCGG
>JAPLIW010000215.1 GCA_026388915.1 Deltaproteobacteria bacterium | reverse complement strand
GTCTGAAAAATAGGGCTGCAGGGCTTTGAGGGCGATTCCCTTCAGAGCCACTTTCAGGTCAGCTCCCGGAGGATTCATTCCCACCGATCCGTCGATGGCTACATTTCCACTTTCCTTCAAACGGAAGGCAAGGTAGGCGCTCCCTTTCTGACCCGGCACGGTGCCAAAGTTTTCCGCTTTAAGGGTCAGATCCTGAATCGACAGGGTTGCAGGTTCGGAGAGGGACCTGTCTTCCAAGGTTATCTGGTATTTGTCCACCGCGATTTTTCCGGCTTTGAAGGTCCATGGTTTCTCGCCCTTGAGAGGGGTCTTCTCTTCCTTTCCTTGGGGAGGAGCAGGGAAAAGGTCCATCAGGTCGATATTTCCGTCCTTCAAACGGGTTACGGCCAGCATTCCCTTTTCGGTGGAGACACGGCCTACTTTGACCTCCTTCCGGGAAAGATCGAAACCAGTATCCTGGACGGTCAGGAGGGGAACCCGGAGGAAATCTTCTTTCTCCTCTTTTCGTTTCAGGCGGAGAGAGCGCAAGGAGAGGGAAAGCTCTTTCAGCGAAAGTTCCATTTCCTTCTCCCCCCGCGCATGTTGATACCGCGTCCCCAGATCCAGCGCGCCGTCGGCAATGTCAAAATGAATCCGATCGCGATAGTAGGGGGAATATTTCCGGAAGGGGAGATTTTTCAGCTCCAAGGCCCCCTCTCCTTGAAGGGGGTCGATAGAGAGGCTTCCTTCCACCTTCACGGTCTCCTTGGCTTCCGTCACGAGGGAAGCAGCATAGTCCGTTTTCTTGTCTTTGCTGTTGCTGAAGTGAAGGACTTTCATCTCCACCGGGCTCAAGATGGTTTTGAACGGCTCTTTCAAGGATAAGTCGGAGAAAGAGACTTTCCCTCCGCTCAGGCCGATTTCATCGATCTCCAGGGTGAAGGGAGTGGAATCCTCCTTATTTTTTGTTTCTTTTTTCGTCTCCTCTTTTTCCGGAAGCAGGGATTCGAAGTTGAATGACCCGTCCCGATTGCGGCGGATTTCCAGTTCCGGCGATTGGATGGTAATTTTGGCAAGATGAACGGTCCTGGCAAAGGGTTGAGCGGAAGCTACGGAAACATCGAAACGGAGAAGCCTGAAGACGGGCTTCCCCGCCGGGGAGTATTCGATATTGAAGGGATCGAAAGGTTCAGCTCGCGAACGGTGTGTTTCTTCTCGGGGATTTTATCCCAAAAATCGATCCTTCCGTCCTGGACCTGGATGTTGTTGAGGGAAAAATGAAAGGCCGTCCCTTTTTCCTCGCTTGGGGACGGCTTCTTCTCCAGGAGGTCGGAAAAATTATAGGACCCGTCTGCGTTTCGGACCATCGTGGCAAAGGGGACGTAGGTTCTGAAGCAACTTGACAATATTCTTTCATTGAGGTAAGGTACGTCATGCCCAGACAGCCAAGACTCGATGCACCGGGTGCTCTCCACCATGTTATGGGCCGGGGCATTGAAAAAGCCAAGATCTTCCAATCCGAGATCGATAGGAGCGATTTTCTGGATCGAGTGGCCAAGCTTTGCTACAAGGGAAACCTCATTGTCTATGCCTGGGCGCTCTTACCCAGCCACTTTCATCTGCTCTTGCGGACCGGCCGGGAATCCCTTTCCCGAAGCATGAAACAGCTATTGACCGGTTATGTCGTCAATTTCAATCTTCGCCACAAGCGGCATGGCCATCTTTTCCAGAATCGTTACAAGTCTATCATCTGCGAGGAAGATCCGTATCTTCTCGAATTGACAAGATATATCCACTTGAATCCCTTGAGGGCAGGAATTGTAAAAAATCTTGGAGAGTTGAGGAGGTATCCATGGGCGGGCCATGCGGTGGTTATGGGAAAAAGGAAGGCAGATTGGCAGGATATAAAGACCATCTTGGCCTATTTTGGAAAGAGGCGAAGAGAGGCTGTGCAAAGATATGAAGAGTTCCTAGAAGAAGGGGTTTCCCAAGGGAGGAGGCCGGAGCTGGTGGGGGGAGGTTTGATTCGGAGTATGGGGGGATGGTCTCAGGTTCTTTCTCTGAGGAGAAAAGGGGATCAGGTTCCCTCGGATCAAAGGATATTGGGGAGTGGAGAATTTGTAGAGGAGCTTCTTTTAGAGGCTGAGAAAAGGGAGAAGGAGACGTTGAGGTTGTCCCGGCGAGTGAGGGGGTTGGATGAACTGATGAGGGAGATCGTGAAGGGAGAACGGATCGAAGAGGGGGGACTTCGGTCCGGGGGGCGAGGGAAAGAGGTGATCCGGGTGAGGAGGATATTTTGTCAGTTAGCGGTGAGGAGGATGGGGTATCCCGGGGCGGAGGTAGCGCGTTATTTGGGGGTACCTTTGCGAACAACTCTCAGAAGCACAATCACAACGAATACTTTTTTGGGATAGTCATCTAATCTTAGAAAGGTCTGAAAAGATTGGCCTTCCTTCAGGCGTTCAACATGAAATTCGTAATTTTTTAAAAGAAAAGAAAAATATCGATAAGAATCAAACTATCAAAGAGCCCGCAGCCTTACGTCTCGGCGAGTTCATGTCGAAGTGGGTTTTGATTGAGAAGATATTATATCGGCTTGCTGAATTGACGTACCCTGAGCATAAGGAGGGGCAGCGTATCAATATTGGTCCAATTCCCAGCTTTCTTGCCCGCGATAAAGCTCTGGAAAGTTCTACAGCCTCTGATATTGAACGACTAAGAAAAATCAGAAGCCAAATTGTCCATGGTCAAATCGAAATTAAATCTGTTCTAACTGATGATTTGATGATGAACATACAGCATATCTTATCTGTATTGGAAGAACTCCTCTCAGATATTATGGATAAAAAGGAAAAAGGCGATGCATAACAAGGCTAATTCAACCGACGCAAAAAGCCGCGCGGCTGATTAGCGACGTTAGGCAGTGACCGAATCTATTCACACCCGTAAGGAGATTTTCTGCATTGGATATTCCACGGATCTTCAACATCACCGAAAGTGCTCACCGCATCCAT
>JAPLIW010000276.1 GCA_026388915.1 Deltaproteobacteria bacterium | reverse complement strand
AATACCCCACGCATAGTTCTTCCGCTCCGAGCGGCCCAGGAATGCGGGGGAAGGGGGGATGGAGATCCCCTTTCCAGCAATTTCCCCATCCGGTCTATCGGAGACATCCTTGCTTTTCGCCCGCCTTTGTCCCCCGGCATTGAATCAATCCCCTCCTCTATTGCCCTCCTTATTCTATCCTGGGAAATAGAAAACAGATGGTCTCGTAAAAAGTCACTTGAAGCGTCACCCCGGCGAAACCTGTCCCGGCATGTTTTAAGCCGGGAGCCGGGGTCCAGACATTGTCCCCGCGGAAGCGGGGAACCATTAAAGAAAATCTGGATTCCCGTTTTCACGGGAAACCCTGGATTCCGGGCGCCTGCCCCGGACTCGATCCGGGGTTCGCCGGAATGACGGGAAAAGGGGCTTTCGGACTTTTTACGAGATTATCAAAACAGAGTCCCTTGTATTTATTATTGAATACCTCCATCCGGAAAACTTTATGGAAAATCGATAAATTTCGCTAAACCATTCGGATTTTTTGACGATATAGAAATAAACGGGTCTTCCATGAAAATAAGAGCATTTCTTGCGCTTTCTTTCCTCGGCTTATTCTTGCTCTTTCCTGGCGTGGCATCCTCCGGAGATCCCTCCTTAAGGGCGGAAAAGGGGATCCCGGTTCTGGTCTATCACCGATTTGGCCCCGTCGTTTCCGACAGCATGACCGTGACCACTCCGGTCTTCGAATCTCACCTGAAATATCTTCAGGAGAACGGGTACCGGGTGGTATCGGTCAGAGAGATGCTGGATCATCATCTCAAAACCGTTCTCCCCCCGGATTCCCGGCTGGTGGTGATCACCGCCGACGATGCCCACCTGTCGGTTTACACCACCGCCCTTCCGCTCATCAAGAAGTACCGGATTCCGGTAACTCTGTTTGTCTATCCATCGGCAGTGTCGAACGCTTCCTACGCCATGACCTGGGATCAACTGCGCGAGTTGAAGGCCACCGGCCTCTTCGATTTCCACTCCCACACCTACTGGCACCCCAATTTCAAAAAGGAGAAGGCCAGATTGTCCGCCGCGGAGTTCGAAAAACTGGTGGACATGCAGCTCCGGAAATCCCGGGAGAAGCTGGAGAAAGAATTGAAGGTCAAGGCCGACATGCTGGCCTGGCCTTTCGGCATCCATGATCCCTGGTTGATGAATAAAGCCGCGGAAGCAGGATACACGGCGGCCTTCACCATCGAGCGTTTTCCCGCCGGCAGGGAGGACCATCCCATGGCCCTGCCCCGATATCTGATGATCGACGCTGACCGGGGAAGGGCTTTCGAAAAAATCGTAAACGAGTACATCATCACTGGAAAGAAGGGAAACGGAAATGGGGAAAAGGGGTAGGAAGGTTCTGCTTTTGGCTTTCGCTTTATGCTTTCTTCCCGCGGTCGGACCCGCGGCGGATTATCCCGGCCTGAAGATCGTGGACTACCAGACCGGCCAGCCGGTCTTGGGCGCGAAAGTGACTCTGAACCATGAGGTTCTGCTGGCCGACTCCCAGAACCTGTTCCCCCTCGCCAAAACCGGCGGGAAAGTAAGGGTGCGGGCCCACGGGTACCAGAGAATCGAGCAGGCTCTCCCCGATTCCTTTCCTCCCGGCCCCCAAACGATCCGGCTCATGTCGCTGAATCCCAAGGCGCTCTATCTTTCCTTCTACGGGGTCGGAGAAAAGGCCCTGCGGGAGCCGGCTTTGAAGTTGATCGATGAAACCGAGCTGAATTCCCTGGTCATAGACGTGAAGGGGGACCGGGGTTGGATTCCTTACAAGAGCGCTATTCCCCTGGCCGCCGAGGTGGGAGCCACAAAAATCACCACCGTGCGGGACATGCCCGGATTGATCAAATCCTTCAAGGAGAGGGGAATCTACACCATCGCCCGGATCGTCGTGTTCAAAGATCATCCCCTGGCCACCGCCCGGCCCGCCTGGGCGGTGAAGACCCCGGGAGGAGAGGTCTGGAAAGACCGGGAAAACCTGGCCTGGGTGGACCCCTTCAGGAAAGAAGTATGGGAGTACAACATTCAAATCGCCGTCGAGGCCGCCCAGCAGGGTTTTGACGAGATCCAGTTTGACTATCTCCGGTTCCCGGACTCCTCGGCTACCCGTTTCTCCCAGGCGAGCACCGAAGAGAGCCGGGTCAAGGCGGTCTCCGGTTTTCTCCAGCAGGCCTACCAGCGTCTTCTTCCCTATAATGTTTTTGTGGCCGCGGACATCTTCGGTTATGTCTGCTGGAACCTGAACGATACCAACATCGGGCAGAAGCTGGAGTCCCTGGTCACTCCCGTGGATTATCTTTGCCCCATGCTCTATCCCTCCGGCTATCAGTTCGGGATCCCGGGATATCGTAATCCCGTGACCAACATCCATGAAATCGTTTATCTTTCCCTCAAAAAAGCCCAGGAAAGAACCAACCAGCCCTCCCTTCGCTTCCGCCCGTGGCTGCAGGCGTTCCGCGACTACGCCTTTGACCGGAGAGCCTTCAACGGCAGAGAAATCCGGGACCAGATCAACGCCGCGGAAAAATTCGGCTCCCAGGGATGGATGCTCTGGAACCCGGGAAATGTGTATTCCGCCGAACCGCTGAAGAAAGAAAATATTCCCACCTGGGTGAGCGGTCTTGCTTCTCCTCATGAAAATTTATAAGATAGCCTGAGTAAAAGACAGAAGGGTTACCAAAAGTGAACCAAAGGGGACGGTTACCTCTGCATCTATTCTTGGGCCTTTTGATTTTCTTCCTGACCGGATCTGTTTCTGTCCATTCTCAGACCTTCCCGGCCGAGCGGCTCGCGGGGATTGCCCCGATCGTTGAGGGGGCGATTCGCGCGGGTCAGATCCCGGGAGCGGTCATCCTCGTCGGCCAGGGAGGGAAGAGGGTCTTCCATCAGGCTTTCGGCTGGCGCACCTATGAACCCCGGCGGGAGCCCATGTCCCGGGACACGCTCTTCGACATCGCCTCTCTCACCAAGGTGGTGGCCACGTCTCCCGCTATCCTTCAGCTCGTGGAAAGGGGAAAGCTGAGCCTGGATGACCCGGCGGTCAAACCCTGGCCGAAGTTCAAAGGACACGGCAAAGAGGGAATCACCGTCCGTCAGCTTCTGACTCATTACTCCGGGCTTCGGGCCAGTCTCCGGGTCAAGCCGGAATGGTGGGGGTACGAAACGGCCCTGGAGAAGATCGCCGGGGAGAAACCCCTTCATCCCCCGGGCTCCCGGTTCCTGTACAGCGACCTGAATTTTATCATCCTGGGGGAAATCATCCGGCGGGTATCGGGACAGCCGCTGGATGTCTATTGTCGCCATCATCTCTTTCAACCCCTGGGCATGAGGAATACGTATTTCCGTCCGCCCCCATCCCTGTATGACCGCCTGGCGGCGACGAAAGAGGATAGTCCGGGGGAAATCCATGACCCCACGGCCCAGCGGATGGGCGGCGTTGCCGGCCATTCCGGAGTCTTCTCCACTGCCGACGATCTAGCTCTCTTTGCCCAGGCCATCCTCGACGGCGGCAGCTCCCCGGGCGGGCAGGTCCTGGGCCGCCAGACCGTGGAAAACATGGTCCTCCCCCACTCGCCGGCCGACCAAATCCCCCTCCGGGGACTCGGCTGGGCCATTCACTCTCCTTCCATTTCGGAACCCGGGTCGAACTGGAGTGAATGGCTCCCCCCGGGGTCCTTCGGCCACAAGGGATACACCGGCACCCTGATCTGGATCGATCCGGTCTCTCATACCTACCTGATCGTGCTGACCAACCGGGTTTATCCCGGCTGGAATGGAAACTTCGAGACGGTGAGGGACCAGGTATTCGCTCTCGTGGCCGAGGCCACCGGCCGGGCTCCACACGAGAGCCTGTCCGGGAAAAGCGGCTTGCCGGAGGCCGACGGTTCAAGAGCCGCCGCCCGTGCCAGCGTAAAGACCGGGATCGAGGTTCTGGCGGTCCGAAAGTTCGCCCCTCTGGCGGAGAAGAAGGTGGGGCTGATCACCAACCACACGGGAAAGGACTCGAACGGCAGGCGAACCATCGACCTTCTTCACAAGGCTCCCAAGGTGAAGCTGGGGGCGATCTTTTCCCCCGAGCATGGCCTCTCCGGCCAGGCGGAAAGAAAGGTCCCCCCGGGACGGGATGCGGCCACAGGGGTGCCGCTTTTTAACCTTTACGGCGACACCCTCCAACCCACTCCCCAGATGCTCAAGGGTCTGGATGCCCTGGTCTTCGACGTGCAGGACGCAGGGGTTCGTTTTTATACTTACATCACCACCATGGGCTATGCCATGGAAGCCGCCGCCCGGCAGGGGATCCCCTTCTATATCCTGGACCGGCCGAACCCGATCAATGCTTCCGTGGTGCAGGGGCCGGTGATGGAGGCAGACCTGAAATCCTTCACCGGCTATTTTCCGCTGCCCCTCCGGCACGGCATGACCGTGGGGGAACTGGCCAGGATGTTTAACGAGGAGAACAGGATCGGAGTGAGGCTGAGAGTGATGGCCATGGCGGGCTACCGGCGGAGCGCCTGGTTTGACGAAACCGGCCTGACCTGGGTGAACCCTTCCCCGAATTTACGCTCCCTGACCCAAGCCATTCTCTACCCCGGCGTGGCGCTGGTGGAAGGGGCCAATGTGAGCGTGGGAAGAGGAACCGGTATGCCCTTCGAGCTCCTCGGGGCTCCCTGGGTCAAGGCCCAGGAGTTAACGGATTACTTGAACGGGCGGAAAATTCCGGGGGTGGAATTCCAGCCGGCAGCCTTCATGCCCGACGGCAATCGCTTCCAAGGCCGGGTATGTTATGGGGTTCAGGTGATCCTGACCGATCGCCAGATTCTCGACTCGTCCACCCTGGGGATCGAAATCATCTCCGCCCTCTACCGCCTGTACCCCCGGGATTTCGAGATCGATAAGACCCTCTCCCTGATTGGTTCCCGTTCTGTGCTCCAGGCCCTCAAAGAGGGTCAAGACCCCAAAGAGATTCCCCCCCTCTGGCAGGACTCTCTAGCCCGGTTCCGCCAGCTGAGGTCCCAATATCTTCTCTACCCGGATTAACTTCTTTTCCATTTACCGGCGTAGGGGCGATCGGCAGTCCGCCCCTACGAATTGCGAACTCCTCAAGGGCGCGCGGCAGCGCGCCCCTAAAATCCCCAATCCGCAATTGCCTTCCCCTACACCCTACACCCTTGTTTTCTTATTCCGCAATCCGCAATCCGAGTTCCGCAATTGTCTTTCCCTGCCCCCTGCCCCCTGCACCCGACACTCTTGTTTTTTCATTCCGCATTCCGAATTCCGAATTCCGCATTTCCCTTACACCCTGCCCCCTAATCTCTACTTCACCCGGTGTTCCTCCATCTTATCCCAGATCAGTTCCACCCCATGCCCGGGCCGGTCCGGGGCGATGGCTTCTCCCTTTTCTATGCGAAGGGGGTGGGTGATGTATTTTTCCAGGCCGAACCCGTGGCCTTCCAGGTAGGATGCGTTGGGCACTGCGGCAAGGGTGTGGACGTGGAGGTCGTGGACTCCGTGGGAGGTCACGAGGAGGTTGTGGGCTTCGGCCATGTGGGCGACTTTCATCCAGACGGAGATCCCGCCGCAGTTGGAGACATCCGGCTCGGGGAAGGATACGGCTCCTGCGACGATGAAATTCTGGAATTCATAAAGGGTGTGCATGTTTTCCCCGGTGGCGATGGGCAGGGAACCCTCCCTGGCAATCCGGATGTGGCCGGCCAAGTCGTCCGGAAGGGTCGGCTCCTCCAGCCAGTAGAGGTTGAACTCGGCCAGGGCCCGGGAGGCGCGGACAGCCTGTTCTACTGTCCAGCGCATATTGGCATCCACCATGAGGGGAACATCCGGCCCGATGAATTCGCGAATGGCGGCCACGCGGGATATGTCTTCGGATAGTTTGGGCCGCCCCACCTTCATCTTGATGGCCCCGTATTCCCGGGCCAGGAATTTCTTGGCTTGCTCCTTCAAAGCGTCCAGGGTGAAGTAGAGATCGATTCCTCCGGCGTAGACTTTCACCCGCGGGTTGTGACCGCCCAGCAGCCGCCAGAGGGGATCTCCTTTTCTCTTCCCGGCCATGTCCCAAAGCGCAATGTCGATCGCCGAGATGGCGAAGGAAGCCGGCCCCCCTCGTCCGGCATAGTGCAGTTTCCACCACATCCAGTTCCAGATTTGCTCGATCCGCCCGGGATCCTGTCCCAGAAGGCCGGGTTTCAGGTACCGGTCGATCAGGGCATGAATGGCCAGCCCGCCCACCCCGACGGTGTAGGTGTAGCCCAGGCCCTCGCATCCCTGGTCATCCCCGATCCTGACGGTGATCAATTCAAAAAAGGCCATCTCCCCGTGAGTCG
The DNA here is from genome assembly GCA_026388915.1 of Deltaproteobacteria bacterium. Lineage (GTDB taxonomy): Bacteria > Desulfobacterota > SM23-61 > SM23-61 > SM23-61 > SM23-61. Next base: position 1,687 of record JAPLIW010000276.1, on the reverse strand, counting down.
AATCGGAGACGGGAACCGACAGGGGAATGTTATATACGGCGGACTCGATGGAGCTGATTTTCATAGGTCAATCCTCTGGGCAGGGCATAGAGCATGGGGTTAGAGGTAAGAGGTCATAGGCAATGATCAATGATCAATGCTCAATGATCAATGCCCAATGCTCAATGGCCAGCAGCGCGCCCCTACAATCCCCAATGCGAAATCCGCAATCCGCAATGGTTATATTCCGCATTCCGCAATCCACATTCCGCATTTGCCTTTCTCTACCCCCTACCCCCGTGTCTCTTTTCATTCCGCATTCCGCATTCCGAATTCCGCAATTATCTTTTAAGGACCCTTCCCCCCAGCTTCCCCGTGTGCTGCCCCCCTTCAACCGTAAGGACTCCGTTCACAATCACCTGACGGATTCCCAGAGGATACTGCCGGGGGTCTTCATAGGTGGCCCGGTCCGAAATCGCCACGGGGTTAAACACGACGATGTCCGCGGCCTTTCCCTCCGCCAGCACGCCCCGATCCTTGAGCCCCAGCCGCCGCGCCGGCAGGGAGGTCATCTTCCGGATGGCCTCCTCGAGAGGCATATCTTTCCTCTCCCGGACATACCTCCCCAGTACCCGGGGAAAAGTTCCGTACACCCGCGGATGAGGTCTTCCGCCAAGGAGGCCGTCGGTGCAGATGGTGCCCAGGGGATGGCGCAGGCCCATGGCCATCTTCTCCTCATCCATGGCGAAAAGGATCATCCCCACCCGGCCGTTTTCTTCCAGCAGGATGTCGAAGGCCGTCTCCGCAGGGTCCTTGTCCTCTCCCTCGGCGATGTCGGCCACCGATCGCCCCACCCAACTTTGGTTCTTTTTGCTCTCCACCGAGGAGATGATAATATTCTTCCATCCAACATTATTGGCGTAATTCTCCCATGAGGGACCGTCCGGTCCCGGAGGCGGGGGGCTTAAAAACTCCTCCCGGATTTTCGGCAGGATGGCCATGAACATGGTGCTTCCCGCGGTGTAGGGGTAGATGTCAAAGGTGATGTCCAGTCCTTCCCGGTGCGCCCGATCCACCGCTTCCAGGGCCCCTTCCATTTTGTGCCAGTTCCGTTTGCCCGCGGCCTTGAAATGGGAGATGTGCAGGGGGATCTCCGCTTCTCTTGCCATGGTCACCACTTCCTCGATAGACTCCAGCAGAAGGTCGCTCCCGCTGCGGATATGGACCACAAAAAAACCCCCCAGGCGTCCACAGGTGTGGAAAAGCCTGATGAGTTCGTCCCGGCGGGAAAAGGTGCAGGGCATGTAGATCATCCCCAGGGAGATTCCGACCGCCCCCTCTTCCATGGCCTTTCGCACCTCATCCTCCATCGCCTGCACCTGGAAGATATCAGCCGGCACGTTTTCCATCCCCAGCACCACCATACGGACATTTCCCTGGGGAACCAGAAGGGCCAGGTTAGGCCCGGTAGGCTTCGCCGAAAGCCGCTCTGCATACTGGCCGAGGGAATCCCAGTTCCAGGCGATGGGGGGATCTCCGCTCAGCCCGGATAAATACTGCCGCCATGCAGCGACGTACTCCTTTCTCATGGGGGCGGCGCCGATTCCATCCTGCCCCAGAAGTTCCGTGGTCACTCCCTGCATGAGCTTGGGGAGCAAGGCCGGTTCCACCAGGGCCATGAGATCCGAGTGGCTGTGGGTATCGATGA
>JAPLIW010000211.1 GCA_026388915.1 Deltaproteobacteria bacterium | reverse complement strand
ACTCCTACAGATCTGATCTTAATGCCCTTCACGTCTTCAAGGGTCTTGACAGGTTTGCTGATCGTCTGAAGGATAATGGGTCCAGAAGTAGTCAGGTAAAGAACTTGGACATCATTCCATTCCTTCGGTTTGTATTTGTTAAAGAAATCCGTAGCCACCATTGTCGCTGCCCAGCCGCTCGGAAACCCAAGAGGTAGATCGAATACTTCCGTCACAGGAAAACGGCCCCGGGTATATTGAATGTGAGACAGACCTAAGTCTGCGATGCCTGTGACCACGCCATCGTACATCTTGGGCGCTGTGAGAAGTGTGCCCCCGGGATAGTATGCGATCTCCACCTGTCCGTTTGTGCGCTTCTTTATTTCGTCGCAAAACCATCCGGAGAGGTGCGACATTGGGTGAGTGACTGGAAGGTAATTGGCGCCCTTCAGCTTGATGACCTCCGCCGCACACACAAGGGAGTGCGTCGCGAAAACGAAAACAATTACGAAGAGTAATAACGTTATGCTTTTTCTCATCTCGTACCTCCTTTGGTATAATAGTATTTTTAAGTTTTAACAAACAAGCTTCCATAGACACATCAATAGGCTTAATATTGTATCGTCACCACCTCCTTTTTCCTGATAGCCTTCCTATTTCTAAAAGACGGAAGGCAGCCAGCGCGCCTGCTCCGAAAAGAAGGATCAAAACCATTGTTTATTTCACCCTTTGCCGCTTCATGTTCTGTCATATGCTCTCATCTCATTTGTAAAAGACTGAAGGAAGCCAGAGGGCCAGCTGTGGAAATAAAAAGAGGAGGCCCCAGACGAGAATGAGGGAGATCAAGAACGGCGCGGCACCCTTGTAGATAATGCCTATCGGAACTTTCGTTATATTTTTCACCACGAATACGCAGATGGCCACCGGGGGGATGATGACACCGATCATTTCGACAACGGCGATCACGATCCCGAACCACAGGGGAGGGAAGCCGAGTTTGAGGGCTACAGGATAAAAAATAGGCGTGGCAAGAATCATAAAGGTCAGGTCATCAATGAAGGAACCCCCAATTTCGTAAATGATACAGATAAAAAACATAATCAAGTAGGGGTGGACGGGCAGCGCTACGACCCAGTCTGCCGTTTTTTGCGGAATGTTACTCACAGCGATGAAATGGCCGAGTACTGTGGAACCTGCGATGAGCATGAGAATCATGATGGCGGTGCGGAGGGCCTCTTTCACTGACGTGATGTATTTCTTGAAGGTCATATCGCGCTTTACGACCGCCAGAAGAAGAACTGCAAAGGTGCCGACCGCTCCTGCCTCCGTGGGGGTAAAAAAGCCCCGCATGATCCCGCCGACGACCAGGACAAAGACAATCAGGATCCAGAACACCTCTGGGAGGGAGCGTATCCTTGCTCCCCAAGTGGATCGTTCAGACCTGGGCGCAATGGCTGGATTGAGCTTGGCCCATCCATAAATGATCCCCATAAAGAAGAGCGCTATGATAAGTCCGGGGATTACTCCGGCAAGAAAAAGCTGCCCTATCGACTGTTCTGTAAGAACACCTAAGAGAATGAGAACAACGCTCGGCGGTATGATGCAGCCGAGGCTTCCAACCGTCGCAACGATTCCTGTCGAAAGCTTCTTGTCGTAGACGTATCGGTCCATCTCCGGGATAGCAACGCTGGCAAAGGTTGCCGCTGTGGCTGCAGATGAGCCGCAGATGGTTTTGAAACCGGTCGCTCCCAAAACGGTGGCCATCGCCAGACCGCCGGGGACATGCCCGATGAACTTATGGGCAGAGTCATAGAGTCTCACCGCTATGCCGGCATTAAAGCCGATTTGCCCCATTAAAATGAAAAGGGGGAAGACCGTGTACCCATAATTTGTTATGACGTCAAACACATCCCTTGAGAGGAGGTTAATAGCGGAATGAAAGCCATTAAGGTAGGCAAATCCCACAAAGCCGACCAGCCCCATGGCAAAGCCCAACTCAATACCCGTTGCAAAAAGAAGCAGTAGTACGGCGAGGCCTATAATGCCTACCATAATCTCATTCATATTCACCCCTCCAGATTCTCACGATATCAAAGATGAACACGCAGCACTCAAGCAGACAGCAGATCGCGACGCCATAGGCGACAGGGTAGAAAGGTATCTTTATGGTAGCTGAAACCTCCCCTGATGCGTGA
>JAPLIW010000451.1 GCA_026388915.1 Deltaproteobacteria bacterium | reverse complement strand
CGTTTTAATATCGATGAAGTGATGAACCTTCTGGGTAACTTCAAGGAGATTACCTTCTTCCCGGCCGTCCCCACCATGATTAACGCGGTCATCAACCATCCCAAAGCCGCGGAACTGGACCTGGCGAAAAGAGTGGGCTTGCTGAACTCGGGCGCCGCGCCCATGCCGGTGGAGATGATCGAACAGTGCCGGGACATGGGGATCTTTATCAGCGAGGGCTATGGCCTTTCCGAATCCACCTCCCTGGGAATTACCAACCCCGTTCTGGGCCTCAAAAAGGTGGGAAGCATCGGGATCCCCATCATCGACAACGATGTGCGGCTGGTGGATTTGCAGGACGGAAAAACGGATGTTCCCCAGGGGCAGCCGGGAGAGATCATCATGAAAGGCCCCCTGATCATGAAGGAGTACTGGGACAACCCCCAGGAGACCGCCGGGCAGCTCAAGGACGGATGGCTTTACACCGGGGATATCGCCATTCAGGATGAGGATGGCTATTTCTTTATCGTGGACCGGAAAAAAGACATGATCATCGCCGGGGGGTTCAACATTTATCCCCGGGAGATCGATGAGGTTCTCTTCCAGCATCCCAAGATCCAGGAAGCCGTGTCGGTGGGTATCGCGGACAAGTACCGGGGAGAAACTGTCAAGGCGTTTATTGTTTTAAGACCCGGGGAAAAAGCGACCGAAGAAGAGATCATCAGCTTCTGCAAGGAGAAACTCGCGGCCTATAAAGTGCCCAAGCTGGTAGAATTCCGGGACGCTCTTCCCAAATCAGCCATCGGTAAAATTCTCCGCAAGGTTCTGCGGGCGGAGGAAGAAGCCAAGAAGAAAGGCTGACGGGGAGACGCCGGAAATAGAGAAAAGCACCAATTACAGAATATAATGCGGAATGCGGAGTTCGGAATGCGGAATTCCGACCTTCATCGGACGACTCTTTCCGCACTCCGCAATCCCAGGGTTTATTCCCGTTTTGGATTTTTCACTGAGGCTTTATCCGTGTTCATCCGCGTCCCATTCAGTCTTTTGTCTTTAAGTCTTTCGCGAATATAAAAAGGTCGAAATTCCATAAAATTCGTCATTCCGGCGAAAGCCGGAATCCAGTTATTTCAAGATGTTCTGGACCCCGGCTTTCGCCGGGGTGACGCTTCAAGAGACTTTTTACGAGACCATCAACTTTAGGCACTCTAGGCACTTTTGGTTGCGGCTCTGCCGCGCTAAGTTTATCTGTGTCCCATTAGGTTTTTTATTCCGCATTCCGAATTCCACATTCCGAATTCAGAAAGGGGGGTTTTATGGCCAAAAGGGTACTGCGAACGAAACTGTGCGACATGCTGGGAATCGAATATCCCGTCATTGCCGCGGGCATGGGTCCGACGCTGATCGGGGAGACCACCGGGGCTCCGGTCGATCTGGTGGTGGCGGTCTCCGAGGCCGGGGGAATGGGGGTCCTGGGAGGGAGCGGGTTCTCCGTTGAGAGCCTGCGGGACGCCATCCGGGAGATCAAAGCGAAAACCAAGAAGCCCTACGGGGTGGACCTCCTCCTTCCCCAAAAGCTCGACGTGGGAGGGGGATTGGGCCAGAAAGGCCCGAAGGAGCTTCCCCTGAGCGCGATCTTGAAGGCGATGCCGCAATCGCACCAGGACTGGGTGAAGAAAATTAAAGATGAAATGCAGCTCCCGGAGGTGGAGATCATCGTCAAGATGAACACCACCACCATGCGACCCCAGGAATCGATTCAGGTATGCATCGATGAAAAGGTGCCGCTCTTCTGCGCGGGCTTGGGCAATCCCGGGTTTATGGTAAAGGATGCTCACGCCGCGGGAATGAAAGTGCTGGGCATCACCGGCAACGCCAAGAACGCCAGGAGAATGGCCCAGTCGGGGATCGATCTCCTGGTCGCCCAGGGCCATGAGGGCGGCGGTCATACGGGCCGGATCGGAACCATGGCTTTACTGCCCCAGGCGATTGATGCCGCTTACCCGGTCCCGGTATTGGCCGCGGGAGGTATTGGGGATGGCCGGGGACTGGCCGCGGCCCTGGCCATGGGCTGCGTGGGGGCCTGGGTGGGGACCCGCTTCCTGGCCACCGACGAAGGGGGCGCCCTGCCGGTCAACAAGAAGCATATCATCGATTCCACCGACGAAGACACGCGGGTAAGCAAGGCCTACACCGGAAAGACCCTGCGGGCGAGCTACAACAAGTTCCACGACCTCTGGGACGGGTCCGGACTGGAACCGCTTCCTTTTCCCACCCAGGTCTTGATCTCTTCGGCACTCCTGGCCAGTTTCGTCCAGGCCAAGAAGGACGATTACGTGGGCGGCCTGGCCGGCCAGGTCTCGGGCCTCATCAAGGAGATCAAACCGGCCCGCCAGGTCCTGGAGGAGATGGTGGAAGAAGCGGTGGACATATTGACCCGCCGCCTTCCCGAGAACGTAACCGCGAAATAATTATTTTCACCACAGAGGCACAAAGAACACAGAGGACCATAAATTCAACAACCGAATACCGAAATTTGAAACATTCAGGTTTGGATCATTTGAAT
>JAPLIW010000743.1 GCA_026388915.1 Deltaproteobacteria bacterium | reverse complement strand
TCCCTGCTGCATCATCGGCGCCGTCACCATGAAGATGATCAGGAGGACCAGGATCACGTCCACCAGGGGAGTTACATTGATGTCCGCCATGGGGCGATTTTCGCTCTTGGGACCCTGCATGACTATTTCACCTTTTCATCCGCACCCGGTAGAAAAAACCTCATTCCCTTTTTCCCATCGCCGAAAAAATTCGAGATTCGAAGCACGAAATCCGAAAAAATATCCTAGGCTCAAAACCCCCATCCGTAAAACTCGAAATCCCCCATGCGGACTTTTTCCCCCTTTGGAATATTGATGATCTCGTAAAAAGTCTCTTGGAGCGTCACCCCGGCGAAAGCCGGGGTCCAGAACATCTTGGAATAACTGGATTCCGGCTTTCGCCGGAATGACGAATTCTATGGAATTGCGACTTTTTACGAGTTCATCAATATTAGACCATTCGGATTTTGAATTTGTTTCGGATTTCGACATTCGAATTTCGGATTTGATTGCTAACCTTACCTCTATCCCTTCGACTCTGCCGCATCCAATCCGCTGGCCCCGATTAGGCTTTGAGGAAATGTCTCTCGATGATGTTCAGCAGCTCGGAGGCGAAGTTTTCCATCTGGGCGCTCAGTTCCTTGATCTGGTTGATGTAATAGTTGTAAGCCACCACGGCGGGAATGGCGGCGGCCAATCCCGCTGCCGTGGCGATGAGCGCTTCCGAGATTCCCGGGGCCACGACGGCCAGGGTGGCGGACCCCCGCATTCCGATCCCTCGGAAGGCATCCATGATCCCCCACACCGTGCCGAAGAGGCCGATGAAAGGGGTCGTGGACCCGGTGGTGGCCAGGAACCCCAGAGCCTTTTCCAGTTTGGTCGCCTGCGAGGTGAGGGCCTGCCGCATGGCCCGGTTGATATTTTCAACCCCGCCGAGTTCCATGCTGAAGGAGGTGGGGTCGCTGCCTTTCCGGGAGGCCTCCGGGTTGCTCTTGGCTTGACTGAGCTTGGACAGTTCCATGTAGGCCGCGCGGAAGATTTCCGCCGTGGGGCTGTGGCGCAGTTTTTTCGATTCGGCAAAGATGGAGGCGAACTGCTTCCCCTCCCAGAATATGCGCAGGAAGGATTTGGATTCGTTGTCCGCCATCCGGATCAGCCGGAATTTGGAGAAGATGATGGCCCAGGAGAGGATGGAAAAGAAAAGGAGGATGAGGAGGACGACTTTCACCACCGGACCAGAGTAAAGGATCAAATCCACGATGCCCCCCCCGAAGCCGCCACTCGTCCCGGTGGGGAAAAGCTGTCCCAAACTCCAAAGCGTGATCGTATTCAAAGATTCTCCTTTGAGACCAGAATTTCAGCCTGCGTGTCTGAATTTGAAAAGCTATTTCATGGTTCCTGTGAAAGTCGATTTTTCATTCCGCGTTCCGCCCTCGGTATCCATGGCTTTTGGTCTTTACCTCAAGCGAAGCGCTCCTCGAGTCAAGCCGAAGGCTTGACGGTCCTCAAGCCATGCCGCATGGCACTCCTCAAGGCCCGCAGGGCCGATCTGTTGTCATTCCGCATTCCGAATTCCGCATTTGATTCACCCTCCCGCCACCGGGGGGAAAATGCTCAGGACGTCTCCCGGTCGGAGACGGTCTTCGAAGGCCCGGTGAAGGCCGTTGACCAATGTGATCATGGGGATGGAGAGAGGAATTTTTAGCCTCTCCAACGCCTGACCAATGGTGTTTCCCTCTTCCACTTCCAGCCAGCAGGAATATTTATCGCTTTCCGGGGGAAGGTACTCGCGAAAATTGGCGAAGAGTTTTACTTCGACTTTCATCGTCCGATCCGCAATTTCTCATATCTTTTTTGATCTCTATCAAATTCTTGAACAATTTTCAATAAAAGTCAATCTTCAAAAGAGCGCTGCCCCTCCCAAATTGCGGAATGCCGATTGCGGAATGCGGATTGAAAAAGAAAACCAAAAAAATCCGAAATCCGCAATCCGCAATCCCAACTAAATGAGTCGATGCTCTTTCCGCGCAACGCCCTTGCTTCCGGGCCACAAGCTGACTTTTACCTGGGAGAGAGAATCGAAAAAGTGAAGTTGGGCAAGCTTTTTTATTCTATTCCCAAAAGAACTAAAAAATGATATAAACGGTTTTCTGGAAGGGTTGCCTCTGCAGAGGCGGAAATTTTATTCGAAGGATGAAACGAAAGGCATTGAGGAGGATTCGGTTTATGGCCCAAGAGCCCCCTGCTGAAGCCCTTGACAAGCTACAGGAAATCTTCAAAGAACACGAAGGGAATCGGGGACACCTGCTGATTGTGCTGCAAAAGATCCAGGCGATTTATGGATATGTCCCCCCGTTCACCTTTGAACCGGTCTCCCAGGTTCTCGGGGTTACCAAGAGTGAACTCTACGGAGTCTTGACCTTCTACAACCGTTTTCATCTCGCCCCCCGGGGAAAACATACCATTCGCGCTTGCCGGGGAACGGCCTGCCATTTCAAGGGCGCTCCCTCGATCATCGAAACCATCAAGGCCCAATTGAAATTGCCCCCCGGGAAGGAAACCACCGAGGATTTTCTCTTCAGCCTGGAAGAAGTGGCCTGTCTGGGAGCCTGCGGGATCTCTCCGGTGATGGCCGTCGACGAAGAAACCTTCGGAAATCTCACCCCCGCCCGGGCCGGTGAGGTCCTCTCTCAGTATCAAGCTCAAGCCGCCCAGCAGCCCGCGGCCGGTGCGTCCGGGGAAGCCGGCGAAAAGCAAGAAGCAAACTGAAGGCCTTTGCCGCCTGAAGCGGATCCCTACCCTATGAGTTTCCGAGGGCTTGCCTGTTAAAGAGGGCAAGTTCTCTTCCCAGCCGACAGTCGGGACGGTTGTCGACCCGCCCCGATTCCTATCCGGTCGATCAATTCTTGACCCGATCGGGACCCAAACAAGGTTGGCCCGATGAAGGATCCCCAAAAAAAGATTGACGAAATTCACCGCCCTTGGGTAGAGTTTGAATGGGGAAAGGGAATATCGACATGCCTCATTTGAAAGGGAGTCTTCACGTACACACCAGTTTTTCCGACGGAGCCCATTCCCCGGCGGAAATGGTGAAAGCCTACCTGGATCTGGGTTATGACTTCGTGGCCATCACCGATCACGATTACCTGATTAAACCACAGTACTGGGAGAGCATTCCGGAGAACAACGGGGATCTGATCGTTTTCAAAGGAATCGAACTGGAGTACCCGCCCTTTCGTTTCCAGCATATCGGGAAGATTCTGGGAAACAAGGAAACGCTCCTGATCTTCAACCACCCCAACCAGTACCGTCTCTCCATCGCCGAGGTCAACCGGCAGATCCAAGTGATCTCCCGGGACATGGGAATGCATTGCTTGGAGGTCACCGATAAGGGGGTTTATACCAAGATGTACGACACTCCCGAAATCCCCCTGCCCAAAATCGCCTCCGACGACTCCCATACTTTCGACATGTGCGGCTGGGCCTGGGTCGAGGTCCAGAGCCAGCGGGACCGGGATTCCATCCTCCGAGCCATCAAGGACGGAAATTTCAAGATCGGATTAAGATAGAAGCGCTTCCGTTGTCCGTCTTTCGTGATGGATCGGTGGTTACGGTTAACGGTTCATTGGACCATTTTCATTGGGCATTGGCCATTGATCATTGACCATTGACCATTGATCATTGTTTGCTCGTTCCTCGAACCTGGCTTTTATCTCCTACCTTGCGCCCTCCCCCCTGGGCTCTTTATTCAAAAAAACTCACATCCCCCTTCCCCTTGCGCAGGACCTTGGGGGTGTCCCCGGTCAGGTCGATGACGCTGGACGGCTCGGAGACCAGCATCCCCCCGTCGATCACCAGGTCGAGGGATTTTCCCAGATGCCGGTCGATGTCCGCCGGGTCGTAGAGCACCTCTCCGTCGGGAAGCTTGGCGCTAGTGGTGATGATCGGATGCCCCAGTTCCTTTACCAGGGCCAGGCAGATGGGGTTATTGGGCACCCGGATGCCGGCGGTCTTCCGCTTGGTCAGCATGATTTTGGGGACCAGCCGGGTTCCTTCCAGCACGAAGGTGTAGGGCCCGGGAAGAAGGCGCTTCATGATCTTGTAGGCGTAATTCGTCACCTGGCAGTACAGGCTGATGTCTTTCAGGTCGGCGCAGATGAAGCTGAAGGGGCGATTTTTCTCGCTTCTCTTGATGAGATAGATGCGCTCGATGGCCTTCTTTTGGTAAAGTGAACAGCCGAACCCGTAGACCGTATCCGTCGGATAAGCGATGATCCCGCCGTCTCCCAGGACCTCCACCACCCGGCGGATGAGGCGGGGTTGCGGATTTTGAGCATTGATCCGGATCAACATAGCCCCCTCCTTTCCCACTTTTCCCCGGTAGAGGCCTAAATTAAACACCAATTCCTTCAAAATCACAAGAGCCCAAACGAACGCGGAAGGAATAGACGCGGAGACGCGGATAAATCATCAGTGCTTTCGACCCGCCAACCTGTTTGCGTGTCGCCGTGTCTTTTTTCTTTGCATTCCGCATTCCGAATTCCGCATTTCGCATTCAGGTCGTCCTACTTTCCTCTTGCCCAAGCAACATTTCCTGTGTTAATTTTACAGAGTGTGGAAACAGGTTATGGGATGGGAGCTTTGAGTCGCCGGCCTTTTCTCCGGAACCGCCCCAACCCCTCTCTTCCAATTCAGGTCAACCTGGAGTTCATGAAAAATGGGAAAAATTGAGGTGAACCGCGAGCGGTGCAAGGCTTGTGGGCTGTGCATTTCTGTCTGTCCAAAAAAGCTGATCATCTTCAGTCCCGGCCCCAACAGTCAGGGGTTCTATCCCGCGGAGCAAAGTTCGGAGGGCGAATGCACGGGTTGCGCCCTCTGCGCCGAGATCTGTCCGGATGTGGCGATTGAAGTCTGGAGGTAGGGAGTCGGTGGAAAAGCGTCTGTTCATGAAAGGTAATGAAGCTTTAGCCTATGGGGCGATCAAAGCCGGGTGCCGGTACTATTTCGGCTACCCCATCACCCCCCAAAACGATATTCCCGAATATTTTTCCAGGCACATGTCCAAGGTGGAGGGATGTTTCCTCCAGGCCGAAAGCGAAGTGGCCTCCATCAATATGATCCTGGGGGCATCCGCCGGCGGGGCGCGGGCCATGACCTCTTCTTCCAGCCCCGGGGTCTCGCTCATGCAGGAAGGGATCTCCTACCTGGCGGGCAGCGAGCTTCCCGCCGTGATCGTGAACGTGACCCGGAGCGGCCCGGGCCTCGGCGGAATCTCCGCTTCCCAGGGGGACTATTTCCAGGCCACCCGGGGCGGGGGACACGGCGATTACCGGACCATTGTGCTGGCCCCCCACTCGGTGCAGGAAATGCATGACCTGGCCATGCTGGCCTTTGACCTGGCCGATCTCTACCGCAATCCGCTGGTGATCCTGGCCGACGCCGTCCTGGGACAGATGAATGAGACCCTGGAAGACCGGCCTTACCGGCCCATGGAGCTTCCCCCCAAGGACTGGATCCTGACCGGGGCCTCGGGGAGAAAACCCAACCTGATCAAGTCCCTCTACCTCAAAGAAGGAGAGATGGAAAAGCACAACTGGAAGCTCTTTGAAAAATACCAGAGCATGAAAAAAGAGATTCGTTACGAGATCTCCCGGGCAGAAGACGCCCAGATGATGGTCGCGGCTTTCGGGACCTCGGCCCGGGTGGCCAAGACCGCGATCCAGATCGCCCGGGCCCAGGGACTCAAAGTCGGCCTTTTCCGGCCGATCACCCTCTATCCCTTCCCGGACCAGGCTCTTCTGGACCTCTCCCGGCGGGTGAAAAAGTTTATTTCCGTCGAGATGAACACCGGCCAGATGGTGGAGGATGTGAAGCTCTCCGTGGCCCGCGATGCGGATGTGCATTTTTACGGCCATCCCCCGGGTTCTCCCCCCGATCCCGAAGAGGTGTTCGAAGCCATCAAGAAGGTCTATTGAATCCTTACTTCGAGGGGGAAAATTTTTTCGAAAGGCATCGGGATTCTGACATGAAACAAGTTTTTAAAAGGCCTGCATCCCTGAGGGACATTCCCTTCCATTTTTGCCCGGGATGCCATCACGGCACGATTCACCGCCTAGTGGCCGAAGCCATCGACCACTATCATCTGCGCGAGCGGACCATCGGAATTGCCGGGGTGGGCTGCGCGGTATTCGTGTACGAGTACTTTGACATCGACACGGCCGAAGCTCCCCACGGGAGGGCTCCGGCGGTGGCCACCGGACTGAAGCGGGCGCTATCCGACCGGATCGTCTTCACCTATCAGGGAGACGGAGACCTGGCTTCCATCGGCATGTCGGAAATCGTGCACACCGCCAACCGGGGTGAGAACATCACGGTTATCTTCGTAAACAACACGGTCTACGGAATGACCGGGGGCCAGATGGCCCCCACCACCCTTCTGGGCCAGCAGACCACCACTTCACCCTACGGGCGGGATTTCAATCAGGATGGGTATCCCATCCGGATGGCCGAAATACTGGCCACCCTCGAGGGAACCGCTTTCTCCGCCCGGGTGGCTTTGAATACCCCGGCCAACCTGATGAAGGCCAAGAAGGCCGTGCGCCAGGCCTTTGAAATGCAGATGAACGATATGGGCTTTACCTTTGTGGAACTGCTTTCCGCTTGCCCCACCAACTGGGGCTTGAATCCCATCAAGGCCAACGAGCGGGTGGAAAAGGAACTCATCCCCTATTTCCCCCTGGGAGTCTTCAAGGAGCGGAAAGGGAGCGACCAATTCTAAAAATGCGGAATGGGGAATGCGGAATTCGGAATTGACCTTTTATCTTCTTTCGTTTTTCATTCCGCACGACCCATTCCGAATTCCGAATTTGTAAGCGGAGCGTATATGCATCAGGAAATCATCATGGGAGGAGTGGGTGGCCAGGGAATCATGGTCATCGGGAATCTCCTCGCCCAGGCCGCCTTTATGGAGAATCTGAACGTTACCTATCTTCCGATTTACGGGGTGGAAAAACGGGGGGGGCAGGCGGACTGCACCGTGGTCATCTCCTCCGAGGAAATCGGGTCTCCCGTCGTGGGCGCCCCTCAGTCGTGCATCATCCTGAGCAAGTCCTCTCTTCTGAAGTACGGCCCCCGCATCAAACCCCACGGCTTTCTCCTCTTGAACAGCTCCCTGGTGGAACCCAGGGAAGTGCTCCGCAACGACCTGGACGTCCTTCCAGTTCCGGCCAATAATCTCGCCCAGGAGCTGAAAAATGACCGACTGGCCAACATGATCATCATCGGGGCCTTTGTGGAAAAGACCCGGGTCGTGAGTCTCGATACGCTGATCTCCGCCCTGCCCCGGATCTTCGATGAACGTCATCACCACCTGCTCCCGGCCAACACGGAAGCCATCCGGAAGGGGGCGGAATACGCCTGGATGCTTCTTTCCAAATACCCGGGGAAGCCCAAGCCCGGGAAGGAGTAATTCTATGGAAGAGGAGAAGGGATCCGAAGACCTGCGAATCGGAGAAAAGGTCCGCGAGCTCCGGGAGAAGAAAGGTCTCTCCCTGCAGGACATGGCCAACCGCACCGGTTACACCTCCGCTCTCCTTTCCCAGGTGGAAAACCATTTGATTTCCCCTCCTCTGGGGGCGCTGATCAAGATCGCCAAGGCGCTCGAGGTGAGAGTGGGAACTTTCTTCGGGGAAGAGCCCCGGGAATCTTACGCCATTGTGCGCCGGGACGAACGGAAGCACATCTCCCGGTATGCTTCCAAAGAGGGAGTGAGCTACGGATACGCTTACGAGAGCCTGGGCTTTGACAAGAAGGACCGGCAGATGGAGCCCTTTCTGGTTACCCTGGAGCCGGCCACGGTGAAGAGTGAGAAACTCTCCACCCATGACGGGGAGGAATTCATCTTCGTCCTCGAAGGGGAGATGGAAGCCATCCTGGGAGGCCACAAAGACGTCCTCCACCCCGGAGACAGCATCTACTATGACTCCACCATCCCCCACAAGGTCCAGTGCCACCGCGACATTCCCACCAGGATCCTGGCGGTGATCTGGACGCCCCAGTAAAAACGGTTGCTGGTTGCTCGTTCCTCGTTGAAGAAAAGACCGTTGCTCGTTACTGGTTACTCGTTGCTCGCTAAAAACTAAAACCAGCAACCAGCAACCGGTAACGAGTGACCAGCAACGAGTAACCAGCAACGTGTAACGAGCAACGTGTTTTATGACCCTCCAAGACCACATCCTGAAATCCGCCAAACCGGTTCTGGCCCCCAACCAAAAGACCGTGTCCACCCTCTCCCTTCAGGATCGGGACTCCCTTGCCTCGTCTTTCGGCCTCTCCCGGCGGGCCGTGGAAAT
>JAPLIW010000308.1 GCA_026388915.1 Deltaproteobacteria bacterium | reverse complement strand
AATAGGGTTTCCGCCGCCGACCCTGAAAAAATCCTTTCCACAAGCTCTTCTTCATAGTTTTGAAAACAAACCTTCCAAGGAAGAGTGGGGCGACGGCTGGTAGAGGACGGAGCGATGGTCCAGGAAAGGCCGCCCCCCCCATTTCTTTTTGAAAAAGGCCACCCCGGGGCTGATCCCCAGCCCTAAATTGATTGCCCTTTTTCCCTGCTCCTGAGCTGTGCGGACGATTTCCGCGAGGAGCAGATCCGACGTCCCCGGGACGGTTTTCTCCCGGGAACGGAAATTGAACATGTAAAAAGCATAACGGGAAGGGGCGAATTCGGCAATGTCAAAACCCGCCAAATGCCCGGACCCGTTCCGGGCGCTGAAGACCCACGCGTTGGGCGAGGCGGCAAGATATTCCGGAATCCGGGAAAGGATGGTCCGGGTTCCTTCTTCCAGGGGATGGGCGGACGAAAAGTCGGAGATGAGCCGGAGATGATCGGTCTCCAGCTCCCGGCTTTTCCCGATTTTCAATTCCCGGGAGGCCCGCTGGACCATGTTTTTCACTTTGATGGGGATTCGGTAATTCTCCAGATCCAGGCGGTAGTAGGAATCCGGCGGCCCGGCGGTTCCGAAACGGGCGGGAATGGCCGGGGCCATGAGCACGACCCCGGCGGGCGATCGCTTGCGGATCATGCCTTCCAGGGTTTTAACCATATTCCCCTCTTCAAATTTCCCCTGAAGCGGGAAGCCCACGAAGATCAGCGAATCCGGGGAAAGATAGAAAACGAAATCTCCCGCCAGGAAGGGTTCCCCCCCCGAAACCCTGGCCGCGTAATCCGGAAGATGCTCCGGGATGTAGGCCTGTTCCCGGATGAAATCTTTTTCAACGGGAGTGATCATTCCTCGATTTCCTGGATCTGTTCCACGCGGTAACCGTCGGTTTCGAGCATCCGATTGACTCCGTAAAGATGGGGAGCCCCCAGAAAAACCGCCGACTCCCCCTGTTCGACAAAAGGCTTCATCCGGCGGTAAAAGACCCGGTCCCGTTCGTCGATGACCGGCGAACAGCGGGAGGGGAAATCGCTCGTCCCGCTCATCCAGCTCGCCAGGGATCCCCGGAGGAACGCCCGCACGTAGGATTCCGAATATTCGTCCCACTGATCAACTTTTTTTAAAAAACGGATCATCCGTTCCATGGGGATTTGTTCGAGGACCTGGATCTGCTCTTCGATGGTTTCCAAAAAATGGATCTCCTTCCCCGATTTCTTGGACAGCTCGAAGGCCTCGAGATCCACCGAGCCGTTCCATCCCTTGGTCTTGAGGTAGGAAGTCCAGATGGTGAAGAACGCAAGCCAGGGGCGCAGCCTTTGGAAATGGGCCCGTACGGGGTCGCCAGGCTTTTCCCCTCTGGGAAGAAATTGCAAAAGGGTCTGGGAATCCCCAAAGAGACTGCCGGCCTTTCCCGGAATTCCCCGGAAAACTTGGGGATCGCCGAAAAGGGTATCGGCCTTCCCCCGAATTTCCCGGAGGGTCCGGGAATCCAGGGCCTCGTAAATCTCCAGGGATCCTTTGCCCTGCGACCCGTGAGCGACCACTTGCTCCATGCTCTTAGGGTCCAGCGGGCCTTCGAACAAGGCCCGCTTCGACCGCCGGAGAATTTTCTTGAGGGAAATCCGGAAGTGGTAGGGAAAGAAATGGGCCGTGCCGACGAGATAGTTTTTCTTCCCGTCCTTTTCAACCTTCCAGACGGTCCTCAATTTTTTCTCCCCCGGCAGGAGGAAGTAGATCAGCGGATCTGTAAATTTCATAACCTTGAAGTCAAGGCCCGAAGCCAGGAAAGGGCCGTCTTCCCCCTCGGGGTGATTTCCCCGGCCGAATAGGGAAGGTCGGGGACTCCCCCCCATTTTTGTTTGAACCTCCGGATTCCCTCGTTGACCCCCAGCCCCAGGTGGATATACTCCTTCCGGTTTTCCCGGGCCAGGCGGATCATTTCGTGGAATAGAAGATCGGAGGCGTGGGAAACGTAGCGGCTCTGCGAATAACATCCTACCACATAGGTGGCGAATTTCTGTGCCCCCATCTCGACGACGAAGAATGCGGAAAGATTCCCCTTCGAGTCGCGGGCACTCAGGGCCATGGATGTTTCCGAATGACCGAGGACCTGCGGCATCCGCAGGTAAAGTTCCCGGACCCGGGGAGTCAGATTTTCCTTTTCCAGAAATTCCCGGGTGAGGGTTGTGTGCTCGGGGGACCATTCGCGATTTCTCTCCACCCGCAGAACAAGGGCCGCTTTTTCCACTCCCCTCTGTAGACTCCTTTTTACCCCGGAATCCCGGAGGTCGAGCTTGTAGTATTCATCCGCCTCTTTCTCCCGAACCCGAGAGAGGAGGCTTGCCGGTATGCCTGGGGCGATGAACCAGGTGGTGGCGGGTTGAAAGTTCTTTTGCATCTTCTCCAGAACCCGGGAGAAAGATTCCTCTTGAAACCCCCGCCCCAGTGGATACCCGACAAAAATCATCCAGTTGTCTTTCAAGAAGAAGAGATAATCTTCCTGCAAGAAGGGTTCGGCCTGCGAAATTCCTACCATCAGGGGAATAACGTGCTCGGGCACGTACGCCTTTTCGCGAATGTACTCCTCTTCCTGTTGAGTAATCATAATAGCAGTCAGCCTGGATTCCTTGCCCCAACTTTCCAGCAATCAGATCAATGTTCATAGCTTGGAGGCCTTGCCCGGCCCGGGGGCAAGGTCGTAGTTCTCGGCAGGATGAGGCACGGATTCTTTCATCGGTCCGGGCGGAATCGGCCCGGGGGTACGCAGATGGCCCTGCCCGTACCGCTTCCCTCTGCGGAAGGAAAGCGATCTTTCATCGGATCTTCGCCACCCGCCGATCCTGCCTTCCAACCACGGCCTTGTCCCCGGGCCACAAGAATAGTCATCTCAAAAGTGAAGGGAGGCAAGGCCTCGATTCCCGTTGACAAGGGGGAAGGAATTGAGTATTAATTTTTAAGAGAATTCCCGGCCTGCAGATGACAACCCTATGACGGGGGTCATGAAAAATCCCCGCGAAATCCTCTAAAATAATGATAGCATAACCGAGCTGAAAAAAGCTTTGAATCCATAAAGGGAGGTGAAGAGGAAGCTATGTATCAGGTAACTGTGGACAAAGACAAATGCGACGGCAAGGGCGAATGCGTGGACACCTGCCCGGCCAGCGTGTTTGAGATGAAGGACGGAAAATCCGAACCCGTGAACATGGACGAATGCCTGGGCTGCGAGAGCTGTGTCGAAGTCTGCCCCACCGGTGCCATCACCGTAAAAGAGGTATAAGCTGCCATCCGGGGGACTGGATGGGGAAAGTGCTTATGGGAAGAGGCGATGGGATATTTTCTCATCGCCTCTTTTTCATGGAGCGGTCAGATTTTTTTTCTTGACAGGGCCGGAGAATAGAAAATAAGATGTAAACGGTTTCATAAAAATGGAAGTAAAGGCCCAAGGATTTCAGCGGGTTCTCGTGGCGGCGAGAAAAAGACCCGCTGAGTTGACCCTTTTTCCAGAATGAACTTCCATCACCGAACCACCATCCACGATGTGGCCCGGAAAGCGAATGTCTCCGTGGCCACCGTCTCCCGGGTCCTGAACAGCCCTTCCCTGGTCAGGGATATCACCCGAAATCGGGTCCTCAAGGCCATGAAGGGCACCCATTACGTGTACAACGCGCTGGCGGGGGGACTTTCGGCCCGGAAAACGACTATCCTGGGGGTGATCATCCCCACCATTACCAACCCGGCTTTTGCCACGGTGACCAAGGGGATTCAGGACTTTGCCCGGCAGCGCGGATACTCCATCATCCTGGGGAATACGGACTACAGCGAAAAAAATGAGAGGGATTTGATCCACCTGCTGCAGGAAAAAAGAGCCGATGGAGTGATCCTGAACGGACCCTGGCGCGATACTTCCATCGTCCCCCTAATGAAGAAGACCCGACTCCCCTTTGTCATCACCTGGCAAACCCTCCAGGACAAGGGGGTCAACTTTGTCGCTTTTGACAATTTCAAAAGCGCTTACCGGATCGTGGAATACCTCATCGGCCTGGGGCACCGCCGCATCGGGATGATCGCCGGGAAATTTACCGTCTCCGAGCGGGCCCGGATGCGGTGGAAAGGCTACCGGACTTGTCTGGCCGACCACCATATTGCCTTTGATCCCCAGCTCGTTCTGGAAAAGGGATATACCTTCGCCGAGGGGAAAGAAGCCATGGCCCAAGTGCTCCAGCTTTCTTCCCCGCCCACGGCGGTCTTCTGCGGAAACGACATCCTGGCCATCGGGGCCATCGTCTGCGCCAAGGAAAAAGGGATACAGGTTCCCCGGGATCTCTCCGTGATCGCTTTTGATGATGTGGAAATATCGGCCTACTACGACCCGCCCCTCACCACTATGGCTGTTCCGGCTTATGAAATGGGGCAACTGGCCGCCAAAATCCTGATTGAAAATATACGGGGAGAAAGCAAATCTCCCCAGCAATACATCC
>JAPLIW010000093.1 GCA_026388915.1 Deltaproteobacteria bacterium | reverse complement strand
GAGGGCTCCCTTCTGAAAGAGCCGCTCCATCAGGTAGTCATAGAACTCCGGGTTCATGTCGTCGATGTTCGATTCCAGGATTACCGCCCGGTCCGTGAGATAGGCCTCGGAGGCTTCCCCCAGAACCAGTCGCAGCAGGTTTGGGCGGTCGGGAAATTCCTTCTTTCCCATCCCATACCCTATCTTTTCGACGACCATCGACGGGAAAGGGCTCGCCTTCGAGCTCAGTGCGGCCACGATCGCCGCGCCGGTGGGCGTGACCAGTTCTCCCTCTACATTCACGCTCTTAACCGGGTATCCCTTCAGGACTTCCACGGTGGCCGGCGCCGGGAGAGGAAGCCGGCCGTGCTGGCATTGAACGAAACCCCATCCCATGGGCAGCTCGGAAGCGTAAATCTTATCGGGCTTGAAGTAATGGACCCCGATGGCCGTTCCCACGATGTCCACGATGGAATCCACGGCCCCCACTTCGTGAAAATGAACCTCCTCCACGGTCTTCTTGTGCACCCAAGCTTCCGCCTCCGCCAGGCGCTGGAAAACGGCCAGGCTGATCTCCTTCACCTCCGGGTCCAGCATGCTCTTCAGGATCATTTCGCGAATGTGGGAAAAATGGCGGTGGTGTTCCTCATGGGGGCCCGCCTTGACTTCCAGGCCCAGGGCGGCGATTCCGCTCCGGCTCCCCGGACGAACTTCCAAGGAATAATTTTCCAAACCCAGCTTCTTCAGCTCCTTCTGAAGTTTTTCCAGGGGCAGGCCCAGATCCAGGAGAGCGGCCAGGGTCATGTCGCCGCTCACCCCCGAAAAACAGTCGAAGTAGAGGATTTTCATGAACTCCTTCCGTTTTTCAATTGGCCCACAGGGGCGCATGCCATGCGCCCCAACATCCACTTATTAGAGCCGGTTGATCTGGCTGGCGGCGAAGGCCGCCCCGTAGCCGTTGTCGATGTTCACCACGGTCACGCCCGAGGCGCAGGAGTTCAGCATAGCCAGAAGCGCGGTGATTCCGCCGAAGTGGGAGCCGTACCCGACGCTGGTGGGGACGGCGATCACCGGACGGTCCACCAGTCCTCCGACCACGCTGGGGAGGGCGCCTTCCATCCCGGCAATCACGACCAGCACGCTGGCGGCCCTCAACCGCTCCCTCTGACTCATGAGCCGATGAATTCCCGCGACTCCCACGTCATACAAATGTTCCACCCGGTTTCCCAGCATTTGAGCGGTCAGGATCGCTTCTTCGGCCACGGGAATGTCCGAGGTCCCGGCGCAGACCACCAGGATGGTCCCCTTCCCGGCGATCTTAACCGGATGGTTCAGAAGGGTCAGGACGCGGGACTGGGGATAATAGCGGGCCCGGCGAAACGCCCGTTTGATGGGCGGCACTTTCTCCCGCTGCAGGCGGGTGACCAGGATGTTGTTCTTCTTGGCCTGCATACTCTTCATGATGGAGACTACCTGCGCGGCCGTTTTCCCCGCCCCGAAGATGGTCTCGGGAGCTCCCTGACGCAGATGCCGGTGGTGATCGATGGTGGCGCAGTCAATCTCTTCGTAGGGCAATTGCTTCAGCTCCTGCAGGGCTTTCTCCACCGGAACCTTCCCCCGCTGCACCCCTTCCAGCAGTTTTTTCAAGTGATCTACGTTCATCGTTGGTTAGATCCTTTTAGCAACCGTGATCGGGGAATTAAAAATAGATGGTCTCGTAAAAAGTCTCTTGATGCGTCACCCCGGCGAAAGCCGGGGTCCAGAACATCTT
>JAPLIW010000668.1 GCA_026388915.1 Deltaproteobacteria bacterium | reverse complement strand
CCTGATCTTCGAGAAAGGGGCCAAAGGACACAAAGCCTATTCTCTGCCCAGACTGGATGTGGACAAAGTGAGCCCGGCGAAGGTTTGGCCGCAGAAATTCGTCCGGAAAGAGCTGGAAGGATTCCCGGAGATGAGCGAGGTGGACGTGGTCCGCCATTTCACCCGTCTTTCCCAGTGGAACTACGGCGTGGACTCCGGTTTCTATCCCCTGGGCTCCTGCACCATGAAGTACAACCCCAAGGTTAACGAAGAAATGGCCCGCCTGCCGGGTTTCGCCGGGGCCCATCCTTACCAGCCCGAAGAGATTTCTCAGGGGGAGCTTCAGCTTATCTATGAGCTGGAACGGTATCTCGGGGAAGTAAGCGGCATGGACCGGGTCACTCTTCAGCCCTCCGCAGGAGCCCAGGGGGAGTTGACGGGAATGCTCATGATCCGGGCCTGCTTGGTGGACCGGGGAAATCCACGGAAAAAGGTCCTGGTTCCGGATACGGCTCACGGGACCAACCCGGCCAGCTCCAGCCTCTGCGGGTACCAGGTCGTCCAGGTAAAGTCCGATGATCGGGGAAGATTATCCCCTCAAGCTGTTGAAGAGAAGATGGACGAGGATGTGGCCGCCCTCATGGTTACGAATCCCAACACCCTTGGGCTTTTCGAAGACCATATCTGCGAAGTCGCGGAAATTGTGCATAAGAAAGGCGGCCTGATCTACTGCGACGGCGCCAATTTGAACGCCCTCCTGGGCCTGGCCCGCGTGGGAGACATGGGAGTGGATGTCCTGCACTTCAACCTGCATAAAACTTTTTCCACCCCCCACGGGGGAGGCGGCCCGGGCGCCGGCCCGGTGGGGGTGAAATCTCACCTGGCCGATTATCTTCCCCTTCCCACCGTGGTAAAAGAAGGAGACCGCTTCCGTTTCGAATACCACCGGCCCAAATCCATCGGCAAGATCCGCTCCTTTTACGGAAACTTCGGAATCCTGGTCCGGGCCTATTCCTACATTCTTTCCATGGGCCCAGAGGGACTCAAGAAAGCCAGCTTGCTGGCCCTGCTCAATGCCAACTACATCCGGGCGCGGCTGAAAGGCTACTACCACCTGCCCTACGATTTTCCCTGCATGCACGAGTGTGTCTTCAACGACAAGCTGCAGAATAAGTTCGGAGTTACCGCCCTGGATATCGCCAAGCGGCTCATGGATTACGGCTTTCATCCGCCCACAATCTACTTCCCCCTCGTGGTCCACGGGGCGCTGATGATCGAACCCACGGAAAGCGAGGCCAAGGAGACTCTGGACCAGTTCATCGAATCCATGATCCAAATCGCCAAGGAAGCCGAAACCGATCCGGAGATCGTCCGCAGCGCTCCCCACCGGACCAAAATCTCCCGGCTGGACGAAGTCCTGGCCAACCGGAAGCCCAAACTCAGATGGAAACCCGGACCATAAAAAACTGTATGGGACACAGATAAACACAGATGAACACAGATGTAACATTCGAGAAGACCTAAAGGCAAAAAATTTTTGATCGGACACGGATGAACGCGGATCAACACGGATAAAACGGATAAAGTAGTAAGGGTAAATACCCGTTTCTGGGTAGGCTATTTGATCCCTGGGCTGTCGCAGAGCCATCCTTATTCGTAGCCTTTCTATCTCTGCGTAATCTGCGCAATCTGTGGATAAACAGTTTTCGAACTTATTCCTTTAAATCGGAGGAATCATGCCCACCAAAGAAGACCTGAAAAAGAGAGTCATGGAGGCCATCGAAAAGCGGGCCAAGGAAATCATTGAAATCGGGGAGACGGTCCTCCGCAACCCTGAGCTGGGATACAAGGAAGTAAAAACCGCCGCTCTGGTGGAAGAGAAGTTCCGATCCATGGGGCTATCTTTCAAAAAAGGCCTGGCTTTAACCGGGTTGACCGCCCATGTCCCGGGGAAATCCAGGAAGCTTCATGTGGCCCTCATGGGCGAGCTGGATTCCATCCGCATCCCCGTCCATCCCTTTGCCGATCCCCTGACCGGGGCGGCCCACGGGTGCGGGCACAATGCCCAGATCGCCGGGATGCTCGGAGCCGGGATGGGCCTGCTTGACTCCGGGGTCATGAAAGAGCTGGACGGGGACGTTTCTCTCCTGGCCGTCCCGGCAGAAGAGCTGGTTGAGCTCGAGTACCGCAACAAGCTCCGGGAGGAAGGGAAGATCGCCTTCCTGACCGGAAAGCAGGAATTCATCCGCCTGGGGCTTTTCGACGCCATCGATATGGCCCTGATGTTCCACTTGGATCTGGCCGAGCCGCCCCAGAAGGTGGCCGTGGGAGTCACCATGAACGGCTGCCTGGCCAAATTCATCCGCTACAAGGGAAAAGAATCTCACGCCGGCGGGGCTCCCCACCTCGGGGTCAACGCCCTGAACGCCGCCCTCCTCGGCCTCATGGGAATTCATGCCCAGAGGGAAACCTTCAAGGATGAGGACAGCATCCGGGTTCATCCCATCCTTACCAAAGGGGGAGACCTGGTCAACGTGGTGCCGGGAGATGTCCGCATCGAAACCTTTGTCCGCGGCCGGACCGCGGAAGCCTTCCAGGATGCCCACCGGAAAGTCAACCGGGCTCTCAAGGCCGGGGCCATGGCCGTGGGCGCCGAGGTGGAGATCCGTAACCTCCCCGGATATTTGCCCGTTCTCAACACCCCCTCGTTGGATAACCTCTTCGCGGCCAACATGGCCGCTTTACTGGGGCCGGAGGCCATCGGCCGGAGCCCCCACCTCACCGGATCTTCGGACATGGGCGACATCACCCACCTCATGCCCGGCCTGCACCCCATGATCAAGGCGGGCAGCGCAAAAGTGCACACCGAAAAATTCTGTGTCGAAGACACCCGCCT
>JAPLIW010000111.1 GCA_026388915.1 Deltaproteobacteria bacterium | reverse complement strand
AAGGAACTGATAAAAGCCCCAACTTTCACCTGGTCAACCATCGCTCCCCCTCTCTTTGAATAAGGATTCAGGACTCAGGTTGCAGGATTCAGGCTTAAAATATTGATTCTTGCGCCTGGATCCTGACACCTGATACCTGATACCTATGGCCCGAAGTCTATGTCCTGTACCCTTCTTGACTTTAACCAATTTATTTATGCAGTACCCGCGCATAACTGCTCCGGTAGCTCCCCGGATTTTCCCGCAGTGACTTGGGAACCCCCTTCTGCTCCTCATAACTCATCAGGCTCCAGCCGCGGTATTCGGCTATTCCCATCAAAAGCAAAACCGCGGCCCCATATACGATGATAAATTTTTTCATCGGTCCACCTTGCCTTTGGTTTTCTCCTTCCCCTCTTCCTCCTCCGGGGTAGAGTCGGGGATTCTCATCCACATCGTACCCGGATGATCGCTTTCCGACCAGCGCGCCCCTTCAAACCGGGCCAATCGCCATAGGAGTAAAATCGGCAGGATGCAGAGGGCCCCCAGGGCGATAAAGAAGAAAGACCACTGAGGAACATCCCGGTAAACCTGAATATGGTAGTTTACCAGGATAGCGGAAGATTCCGGCTCGACCCGGAGATAATATCTGCCCGGCGGAACGGTGGGCAGGGTGGCTTCATCCGAGAAGTTCCCTTCCGACCAAGCGCTGCCCTCGTCGGTCCCATGATAATAGCTGATCTCCCTGCCGAAGTCATACGCCCTGCCGTCTTCGCTGATCAGGGCCATGTTCAGGAAAAGCCAGTTGTTCTCCAGCGGGGCCGCGGCGGTTTTGATAACCACATTTGAGGGGTGTCCGGAAATATCAAACAGCTCGGTTACGATTGCCTTTCCCTTCTCCTTCTGCCCGAAAGTGAAACGGTTTTCAAAGGCCAGCTTGTTCTGGGATAAGAAGAAAATGGCCAGTTGGACGAAAACAGCCGCCAGGAATAGATATCCGATGAGTTTCCAGAGGGAGGAGGCTTTCCCCGCATAGGGAGACGGCTGGTTGGGGGCAACGCCAATCCGAGCAGGTATGGAAGAGGTTAGCTTGAAAGCACTCCAAAGGGTCTCCGGCTCGATGTACTCTCCGATGGACCAGTCGGTTTCCTGGGCGGTCTGTTCCTTGCTCAGGATCAGGGGAGGAGCGATGTAATCCGTGAACTTGCAGGTCTCCCCGGCTTGAACTTTCCAGTAAAATTCTCCCAGCACGAACACCACCCTGGATTCGGCAGTTTGAAAATGGAGGAAAGTCTTGTCCAGGTATCTTGCTCCATCCCCCTTTTTGCGGGGAATGTGGGTGGTGGTCTTCAGGAAGCTCCAGTGGCCGTTGTACTCCGACAGCCAGCGGAACCCCTTGTAAGGGTTGAAGAGAAGATACTCGCTCCACTCGTAATCCATCCCCTCCACGGTAACGGCCCGTCGCAGGTAGCCGATCGCCTCGAAAAGATCCCCGCGGATTCTTCCCCGGCTTCCCAGGGGGATGAGCGGCTTGTGTTTGATCTTGGACTGAAAGGTGGATATGATCCGCAGGTTCTCGTCGGTCAAGTCGATGACCGAGCCGCAAGCCTCGCAGGCGACGGATTCTGTCCGTTCCATTCCGCGCAGGGGGATGGGGCTTCCGCATCCCGAGCACTTCAGCGTCTTCACCTGCGGAGAGGCGGGAGCCGGGGTAGGCGCAGTCAAGGAAGGTTCAGCCATGTTTTCTTGTTTACCATCCATCGATTTCTTTCAACCCGGATAGATGCAATTCTTCGAATTCAACATACTCCCCCATGTAAATCAAAGGAGGATCCTCGCTGTAATCCAGGGTGGCAAACTGCGTTCCCGGGCCTGCCAGGTCGGCCACCGGGGCCTCGTACCCGGGGCCGATCTCGAAGGGAAGTTCTCCTTCCCCCCCGAGGCAAGAAGCTTTCTCCACGTTGGTCACTTCATAGGAGGCTTTCCGCAGGACCACGGCTCCCCCCGGGTGCAACTCTTCGAATTTGGGAATCGCTTCCTTGACCTCGGTCAAGAAGGATACCGCGTAGATCCCGGCTGCTTCTCCCAGCCACCCGCTGCGCTGGTCGTCGAAGAGGAGGTGCCACTCGTTCCACAAACCCTTTTCGAAGCGCAGCTGAATTCGTCCTACAACCGTGAAGGACTGCCCCCGGTACCTCCCCTCCACCCGCAGCTGCAAAGGAGAGCCGTCGGCCTGCAGCTGAGCCATCTTGCCGATGTTCTCCAGGTCCAGGTCATGCCTGACCAGCGTGGAACCGCAATACTCGCAGACCGCCATGACCGAGGCCGCGGACTGAAAGACGACCGGCGCTCCGCAAGAGGGGCAATGAACTTCTTTCTTCATATGACACCTAAAAGCTTTTTCTCTCGCAGAGCCCGCAGAGAACGCAGAGGTTTTCTTTAAACCAACAAATCCCAAGCCAATGTAAAATCAGTCATTAAAATTCAAAGTTCTGACCCTGAACCACTTGTAACGTCTACCTGTTTCGGTCATTATTTTTTTGAATTTGGATTTTATTTGTGATTTGGAACTTGGTGCTTGGGATTTAATTCCGTCCTCCTCTGCGTGCTCTGCGCCTCTGCGAGAGATCATGGCTTTTGATAGACCCGCAAGTATTCCCGGATTCGAACTTCCTTGGCGCCCAGTTTTTCAGATAAAATCGATTCCCATTCGATGGCCGGCCGCTCGGAACAGCAAAAAACATTCAAACAGGCCGAATGAAACTCGGGGAATGTATGGATGGCCAGGTGGGACTCCTGGAGAAGCCAGAAACCAGTCATTCCACCCGTATCCGGAAACTGGTGCCAGAT
The DNA here is from genome assembly GCA_026388915.1 of Deltaproteobacteria bacterium. GTDB lineage: Bacteria > Desulfobacterota > SM23-61 > SM23-61 > SM23-61 > SM23-61. Next base: position 606 of record JAPLIW010000111.1, on the reverse strand, counting down.
ACACTCCCCCAGGGGTTTCAGGTTCATTCTGGCGATGATGCTCTGAAAGAGGTGGACCAAGGTCTGCTGGTTACGCAGCGTTTCCTCAGGACACCCATAAATTTCCAGCAACCATTCCACGCCTGCCAACGATATCTCCTCATGGGGCCGGTCAGCTGCAAAGGCTTCGTTCAAAACTCAAGAGCTGGATACATCAAGCGGATTCTAACAAACGAGCCGGGGAGGGTCAAGGAATCTCCGTTAACCCTTATTTCGCCACATCCTCCGGGCGCAGGGTATAGGGATAGTGCATCTGCTTGGCAATTTTCGATCTAGCCTCAGCCCCCGCCAGTCTTTCCACAACATACAGGCCTTCGTCGATCCCGGAAGAAACACCGCCGGCAGTGATGATGTTTCCTTCGTCGACAATGCGGTTTTCCAGAACCTCTCGGCAGAATGGAGTTAACTCCTGAAGAGCGCTCGGATGGGTTGTGGCCCGCTTTCCCTTCAGAAAACCTGCTGCCCCTAGAAGGAGCGCCCCGGTGCAGTCCGAGACTTTTAACTTACAGGGTTCAGCCGTTTGAATCCACTCAATAAAATTCTTATCATGAATCAAGGTCCGGGTAC
>JAPLIW010000777.1 GCA_026388915.1 Deltaproteobacteria bacterium | reverse complement strand
ATCCTTCGGTCCCTCAACGATCAGGGGACCACCATCCTGCTCGTAGAGCAGAATGCGAAAGAGACTTTGCGGATCTCCCACCGGGCCTATGTGCTGGACACGGGGAGAATCGTTTTGACCGGCACCGGGGAAGACCTGCTGAACAACGAGGAAGTCAAGCGGGCGTTCCTGGGTAAGGATTACCATGGAAAGTGGGAAAGGTAGGGGAGGAGAAGATGCCCATATTCAACCCGGCTGTTGAGACCCTGGATCGGAAAGCGCTTCTGGATCTGCAGAATGAGAGGCTCCAGATCGTGGTCAACCAGGCCTACTCGAATGTGGATTTTTACCGCCGGAAATTCGATGAGGCCGGGCTGAGTCCGGATGATATTAAAACCCTGGAGGACCTGAAAAGGATTCCCTTCACCACCCGGAAAGACCTGATGGAGAACTATCCCTATGGTATGTTTGCCGTTCCCCTGCGGGACGTGGTCCGCCTGCAGTTTCCCCTGGGCCTCTACGGGAATCCCATCGTCATCGGCTATACCCGAAAAGACCTGGAGATCTGGCGGGAGCTGGTAGCCCGGGTCATGGCCGGGATCGGCATCACCGAACATGACATCATCCAGGTGGCTTTCAATTATGGCCTTTTCCAGGGGGCCATCCGGTTCAACCAGAGCGCGGAGTTGATCGGAGCGGCGGTCGTTCCCGCCTCCATCGCCCCGGCGGAAGTTCAGCTCCGGATCATGAAGGATTTCCGGAGCACGGTCCTGGCCTCCACCCCTTCCTTTGCCCTGCACATTCTGGAGGTCATGCAGGAGAAAGGGATTGACCCGCGGACCCTCTCCTTGAAAATCGGCCTTTTCGGGGCGGAGCCCTGGCCCGACGAAGTCCACCGGTTCATAGAAGCCAACTGGGGGATCAAAGCCTACGACATTTACGGGGTCATGGAGCTGGTGGAACCGGGGGTGGCCGGGGAATGCATGGCCCAGGCGGGATTGCACATCTTCGAGGATCATTTCCTCCCCGAAATCATCGACCCGGCTTCGGGCAAACTCCTCGAGCCCGGAAAGGAAGGAGAACTGGTGCTCACCACCCTGACCACCAACGCTTATCCCCTCCTGCGCTATCGGACGAGCGATGTCACCACCCTCCGCCCGGAACCCTGCTCCTGCGGCCGGACCCTGGCCCGGATGGACCGGGTGTTAACCAGGTCGGACCAGATGATCACCGTCCGGGGGATCAACGTCTTCCCCGAGAAGGTCCAGGAAGTCCTTGCTTCTTTCAAGGGGGTCGGGCCCGGCTACACGACGTCGGTTGCTAAGAAGAAGGGAATGAACGACCAGTTGAAGATTGAGATCGAAGCTTCGGCGGAAATTATGAGCGCCGGAGAAGAGAAAAGGGAAGGCCTCCGGGACGCCATTCACCTGGCCCTGAGGAGGGCAATCGGGCTCAGGGTGGAGGTAGAGCTGAAAAGAGCAGAGAGCAGAGATCGGAGAGCATAGAGAAGAGGGCTCATGGCTCATAGCTCGTTGCTCATGGCAGAGAAACCATGAGCCATCAGCTATGAGCTATGAGCATCCCTCAACATTCTGGGCCATGAGCCATGAGCGGTCTTAAAGACTATGCCGATTGAGGAGATGATGAGGAATATGAAGACATTCATGCCTGGCTTCAAATCAGATGATGAGCTTAGAACGTTTCAATTGGAAGGACTGAAGTGGACGGTGAACCATGCCTATAAGGGGTCGCCCTTCTATCGGAAGAGGATAGACGAGAGCCGGGTCCGGCCGGGGGCGATTCGTTCCCTGGAAGACATCCAGAAACTCCCGTTCACGACCGCCGATGACCTGAGAGAAGGATACCCCTTCCCCCTCCTTTCCGTCCCCCTGGAGAAAATCATCCGGATTCATGCCTCCTCGGGAACCACGGGGAAGAGAAAGGTCCTTGGTTACACCGAAAAAGATATTTCGGATTGGGCCGACATGTTCGCCCGTTGTTATGAAATGGCGGGTCTCAGCCGG
>JAPLIW010000060.1 GCA_026388915.1 Deltaproteobacteria bacterium | reverse complement strand
GAACGATGCGGGAGATCTTCCCCCTGCCGGCGGAAGAGGTCAGGGCGGTGATGGATTTTCCTCCCCTGGAGAAGTAGGCTCCTTCCACGAAGTCAAACTGCCCCCCCACGCCGCTGATCTGGACCCCATTCAGAGACTCGGCGTTGATTTGCCCGGAGAGGTCGATCTCCAAAGCGGAGTTGATGGCCATGAAATTGTCGATCTTACCGATCAATTCTGCGTTGTGGCTGACTCCGGCCCCGTGCATCTCCAGGATGGGGTTTTCGTGGCCGAAACGGAAGAGCTTCTCGGTTCCGATCAACTCCCCGGCCACGATCTTCCCCGGGTGCACGCTCTTGCGGGCGTTGGTGACTGCTCCCTTGTCCACCAGGTCGGCCACACTGTCGGAAAGCATGCCGGAATGAATGCCGAGGTCTTTCTTCTGTTCCAGAAGCTTGAGGATCGCCGCGGGCAGGTTTCCGATGCCGATCTGGATCGTGGACCCGTCGGGGATCAGTTCGGCCACGAATCCAGCGATGCGCTTTTCAGTTTCCCCGAACTGGATCTCCCGGTTGGGTACCAGGGGGGCCGAGCACTCCACGAGAAAGTCGATCTGTTCTGCGGTGAAAAAACAAGGCCCGTGGGTGCGCGGAGCCCGGTCGTTCACTTCGGCCACAATCGTCCGGGCTTCCAGAGCCAGGGGATAGGAATGGGAGGCGGAAACGCCCAGGCTGAACCTTCCCCGGTTGTCCGGGGGGGAAACCTGGATCAGGACCGCTCCAAGGGGTTTCGGGCCCTTGCGGGAAAAGACCCGCGGGACGTCGGAGTAACGGATGGGAAGAAAATCGATCCGTCCCTCTTCCCAATCCTGCCGGAGGGAGGCGCTGTTCTGGAAGCTGATGCACCGGAAAGAAGACTCGAGGCCCTTCTTGGCCAGGGGGTGTTCGGCCAGGAGAATGCCGTTGATGACCTCCACGTCCCGGTAGAACTCGAAGTCTTCAGCCAGCGCTTGCAGCAGGGTCTGGGGCTGGCCGGAGGCGATGGAAAAGAAGATCCGGTCCCCCGGCTGGATGGCCTGACGGAGGGCTTCCCGGGCGCTGCACCATTTCCCCGATTTCATTCCCGATCCTTTGGAGTTGTTAAAACCATCGGCCGCGGCCGAAGAATCCCAAAAAATGTAACACATCCAAAATTCGAATACAACTTTTAAGCCGGGGGAGAGATCACCTGCCCCCTCCAGAATGCGGAATGCAGAATGCGGAATAGAAAAAAGGAAACAAAGAATTCCGAATTCTACATTCCGAAATCCGAATTGGGTAATGCCCTTGCTTCCAGGCCACAAGTTTGCTTTTTCGCGGAAAAAGGAACCGCAAAAGGGAAGGGGTGCCATGGGGATCAGGCTGAAGGAATTCGGATCATCATCCTAAGGCGGTTATGCTTTCATTGGGTCGGGCCTGTCCCGGGGAGATTCGCAAGGAAAGATGGTTTATCCCAGTCATGCCTCTGGAACTATTTCCTCGCAGGCCTCTCTTTGCGGAGGATAGGCGGGAAGCTGATTAGAAAACGATGATCCCGCCGAGCCTGATGACCCAAATTCCTCCAGCCTGATCCCAACCAGCACAAATAACTGGGAATGAGCAAGGGAGAGATCGAGGTTGACAAAGAGCCCGATAAGATTAT
>JAPLIW010000584.1 GCA_026388915.1 Deltaproteobacteria bacterium | reverse complement strand
TGCTGTTGATCCCGATGAAGGTGAGGACTTGGCTGGTGTACGCGTCAAACATGAGAAAACAGTTTCAGTTTCAGTGTGAGTATGAGTGTCGGTATTTTTTCATTCCGCATTCCGCATTCCGCATTCCGAATTCCGAATTTATCGAACGACTCTCCCGAACAATCCGGTCGGCCGGATCAGGAGAACCAGGAACATGAGGGCGAAGGCCACGGCGTCCCGGTAGGAAGAAGCCAGGTACCCCACGCTCAACACCTCCACGAACCCCAGGAAGAGGCCGCCCACCATGGCCCCGGTGATGTTTCCCATCCCCCCCAGAATGATGATGGTCAAACCCTTCAGCCCCACCATCTTTCCCATGAGGGGAGAGACGGCGTTGAAATTCAGCCCCACAAGAACCCCGGCCACTCCTCCCAGGGCCGCGGCCACGGCGAAGGAAAATAAGATGATCCGGTCCACGGGAATCCCCAGGAGTCCGGCCGTGTGCAGGCTCTCCGAGGTGGCCCGCATGGCCTTGCCGATCTTGGTCTTCTTGATAAAGACCTGGAAGACGGCCATGATCCCGAAGCTGATGGCCAGAATCACGATCTGGAGGAGGGAAACCTGGAAAGGGCCCAGCTGGTAGAATTCGGTTTTAATGCTCACCGGAAAGCGCGTGGACTCGGCCCCGAAGATGACCTGCGCCAGGCTGCGCAGAAAGATGGAGAGCCCGATGGTGCTGATCAGGGGGGCGAGGATGGATACTTTGCGCAGCGGTCGGAAAGAGACCCGCTCGATGATCATGCCCAGAACGGCCGCCCCCGCCATGGCTCCGATGAGCGACCAAAAGATGTCCAGGTGCCCGATGGTCACCAGGAGGAGGGCCATGTAGGCCCCCAGCATGAAGATCTCCCCGTGGGCGAAGTTGATCATCCCCAGGATGCCGAACACCAGGGTATACCCCAAAGCCACGAGGGCATACGTCGACCCCAGAGTCAGGCCGTTTATGAGTTGCTGGGCAAGCATGGGCTATTGGGTTTAGGAAGAAAATAGCCCCCTCCCTCTTCCCCTCTCCCCCCAAAAGGGGGAGAGGGCGGGGTGAGGGGGAAGTCACGCGGCTGAGGAGCCCGTTATGGCGAATTGCGAAAAAATAGGGGCAATTCATGAAGACCGACTTCTCCGCATCCCCCTTCCCCGGTTTGAAGGAGTGCACTCCCGAAACTCCGGGGAAGTTGGTGATGCTCGACAGGGCGTCACGAATCTTGGTCCGGTTCTCCGGCGTGCTCTCCGTCACCCCGGCCTTTTTGATCGCCTCGGCAATGATGTACAGGGCGTCGTAAGCCTGGGCGTGAAACTGGTTGGGTTTCTTTTTGTACTTTTCCTGGACCCGGGCCACGAATTTTCTCACCTTGGGGTCCGGGTTGTCGGGGAAGAAGCCCGAGGCCCAGGCCGAGCCTTCCATGGCCTTTCCCGCCAGGTCAAGGATCTTCGGGTCATTGAATCCGTTGGAGCCCAGGATAGGGCAGTGGATCCCCTGCTTGCGCATTTCGATCATCAGCTGGGCGCTCTCCTGGTAGTATCCGGTCATGACCACCGCTTCGGGCTTGAGGGCCTTGAGTTTGCTCACCTGGGCGGAGAAGTCGATGTCCCCCTCGGCGTAGCTGATTTTATCCTGAACCTTGATCCCGGCCCCGGCCAGAGCCTTCTCGTAAATCTTGGTCAAATCCACCGAGTAGTCCAGGTTGTAGGAAGTGATGATCACCACGCTGTTGGTCTTGAACTTCTTCTTGGCCGCCCCCACCACAAAGGGTATGGCGTAGGCTTCCGGCAGGGCGTTCCGGAATACGTAGGGGAGATTGTCCGTCAATCCGGCGCCGGTGGCCGAAGCCGTAAACTGGACCATCTGACCCTGGTTGGAGATGGGGGCAGTCACCCGGGTGGTCCCGGTCAGCTCCGCCCCGATAATGACCAGAACCTTATCTCTGGTAATGAACTTCTGGACCACGTTGACTGCCTGCCGGGGATCCCCGGAGTCGTCCCCTTTGAGGATGACAATCTTCTTGCCCAGGACTCCCCCGGCGGCATTGATCTCATCCATGGCCACCTCGAGCCCCTCATAGGTGGAAATCCCGTACTGGGCGGCGGTGCCGGTGAGAGATGAGGCATTCCCGATAAGAATTTCATCGGCAGCCGAAGAAACGTTAACGTTCGGACCGGCCAAGCAGAGCGCCAGCAGACCCCAAATCCCCAAAATAATTCCTCTTTTCATAATTTGCCTCCTCCCCTTTAAAATTTAGGCCACCTTATTATAGACCTGCCCTCCTGTCAATATGTTTTTCGGGATCGATCCCTATTCCAGGCGGCCTCATAAATGATTTGACAGAGCCTTACTATTCTGGTACAGAGAGAAAATTAAACTTCAGAAAGGAGAACGGCAATGAAGGGAAAGAGAACCATGAAAGGAATTCGATTATTGGCATTTTTCCTCGTATTATCTCTGTTCACGGCTCCTACAGGATTAGCCTCCGATCCCATTCCCATAGGGATCTTGCTCCCCTACACCGGCCCACTGGGGTGGGTGGCCGCTTGCCAGGTAGGGGGGGACATTGCCCGGGACCAGATCAACGCAGCCGGGGGCGTGCTGGGACGTCAAATCCAGTTTTTCATTGCCGATGATGAGGGGAAGAGCGACAGCGCCATCGCCGGTGAGGAAAAACTCATCAACATCAACAAGGTTCCGGCTATTATCGGACCTACCTCCGTCACTTTCCGCTCGATCATGCCCATCGCCATAAAAAATAAAGTGGTGCAAATCTCTCCCACCGCGGGAACGACCGCCCTGGACTTTGTAAAAGAAAAATATGTTTTCCGGACGGTTTCCTCCGACCTGGTCATGGGGACCGGAATGGTCTTTGAGGCGACCAAGCGGCGCTATAAAAAGGCCGCCCTATTCTTTGGAGATGATGAAAGTGCCCAGAGTATCCGCGGGGTGGTCGTTCCAGCCTGCAAAGCAGCCGGGATTGAAATTGTGGGCAATGTAACCTTTACCCAGCGCCAAACCTCTTACCGCTCTGAGCTTCTCGCGGCTTTTAAAAATAAGCCGGAAGTCATCTTCTTCGAAGCCGACCCCCAGACCGGTGCGGTCATCTTCAAGCAATGGACGGAGCTCAAGTTGGGTGGTGATTGGATCGGTACGGACTTTGTCAGCGATCAGTTCCTCCAGGCTACCTGGCCCTCCAGTAAAGGGGTCGGAGCGGTCCAGCCGGCAGCCAAGACCAGCCCGCGGATGGATGTCTTTGCCAAGGAAGTTGAGAAACGAAGGGGGAAACCCGGGGTTCCGGTTTTCACGGTTAATACTTATGATGCCCTGATGATCCTGGCCCTGGCCATGGAATCCGCCAAAAAGGTTGACGGGGAATCTCTGGCCGAGAATATCCGCAAGGTCGCTAACCCGCCGGGGACCAAGGTCTACAGCTTTGCCGAGGGAGCGAAACTCCTACGCGAGGGGAAAAAGATTGATTTTGAAGGCCTGTCCGGCCCCCAAAACTTCGATGAATATGGAAACGTGGTTACCTCCCTGGGGGTCTTCAAGATCGAAGACAATCAGCGCAAAGTTTTAGGCTTCCTGGATGAAGGCGACTTCGGGGAACTTTTGAAAAAGGTCCGTGAAGCCTACCAGAAGAAATAACGTTTCATAAGAGGGTGAGGGCTGTTCCGGCCCTCACCCCTTTAGGAATTGCATGCTGGCCTTATCCATCGGTTTTGGCATCATTACCGGGGGCGTCCTGGGGCTGGCCGCCCTGGGATTATCCCTTCTCTTCCGGACGGTGAAGTTTATCAACTTCGCCTACGGCGATGTCTTGGCCCTGGGAGCCTTTCTGACCTTTTTCTTCAACTTCAACCTGGGGCTGCCCCTGGTGCCTGCCGCGTTATTGGGGATGGCCTCCACCGGAATCGTGGGGGTGATCATCCACAAAGCGGTGATCAAGCCGCTCCGGGAGGGGGTCAAGGCCGGTCCTCTGACCCTGCTCATCGCCACCATGGGTGCGGCCTTCATCATCCGCAACGCGATCCTGATCATCTGGGGCCCGGAGCCCAAGATGTACAACGTGGCCACCCAAGAGGCGATGAAGGTGGGACCCTTCCTGATCACCCCCCTTCAGCTCATGGCCATCGGGATCTCCGTGCTGATCATGGTCCTCATCTATCTCCTCCTCCAGTACACCAAGCTGGGAAAGATGATCCGCGCCACCTCGGACAACATCGACCTGGCCCGGGTTCGGGGGATCCGCACGGAGCGAGTGGTCGTTTGGACCTGGTTTCTCAGCTGCGCCCTGGCGGGCCTGGCCGGAGTGATGCTGGGTCTCATGGGGGCGGTGGACAACCACATGGGGATCGAAATGCTCCTGGTCATATTCGCCTCGGTGATCATGGGAGGGATCGGCAACCCCTACGGAGCGGTGGCCGGGGCCATGATCATCGGCATTGCCATGGAGGTCTCCTCGGCCTTCGGCCTTTCCGAGTACAAGTCGGCCCTGGCCTATCTCCTGATGGCCGTTATTCTGCTCCTGAAGCCCAAGGGGCTTTTTGCAAAGTAGGGTCAACCCCGGACGGGTTGACCGTTGATCGGGCGGACCTCGCGCGCCTTTCGTGACCGTCCTCCCAATTCATTCTTTCGAGGGTGTGAAAGATGGAAGGGTTCCTTACCTTCATTATCTCCATCGCCACGATCGTGGCCATCTACTCCATTCTGACCCTGGCCCTGAACATCCGCTGGGGCTTCACCGGCCTGCTCGACTTTGGAATCGTCGGCTTCTTTGCCATCGGGGCCTACACCTCGGCCATCCTCACTTCCCCCCCTTCGGAAGAGCTGGTCTTCGGGGTTCGCCACAGCCTGGGTTTCGGCGTTCCCTTCATCGGAGGTGTCCTGGCCGCGGCCGCCGCTGCGGCCCTGGTCGCCTACCTCATCGGCATCCCCACCCTGCGCCTCCGGGGGGACTATCTGGCCATCATGACCATCGGATTGTCGGAAATCTTCCGCTACGTGGCGGTGAATGAAAAGTGGCTCACCCGCGGCTCCCAGGGGATTCGCAACCTTCCCCGGCCGTTCTCCGGCTATTCCACCCTTCTGGACAGTCTCTTCTATTTCCTCCTGGTCCTGGCCATTCTTTTTCTGCTCTACCTGATTTCCCAGCGGATGTATAACTCCCCCCTGGGCAGGGTCCTCAAGGGGATCCGCGAGGACGAGACGGTCACCGAGGCGCTGGGAAAGCGAATCTTTCATTTCCGCATGCTGGCCTTTGTCTCCGGGGCCGCCTTTGCGGGCGTGGCGGGCAGCCTCTGGGCCCATTACAGCGGCTCCATCATGCCCCATGAGTTCGCCCCGGACATCACCTTCCTGATCTGGGTCTCCCTGACCATCGGGGGAAGCGGGAACAACAAGGGGGCCATCCTCGGGACCCTGGTCCTGATCGGCCTTTTCCAGCAGGGGACCCGTTTCCTTCCCACCATCGAAGGCTATACCTACCTGGTCCCGGGGTTGCGGCTGATCGTCATCGGCTTTCTGCTGATCCTCTGTCTGCGCTTCCGACCCCAGGGGCTCATCCCTGAAAAAGCGGTCCGCATGGAGAAGGGACTATGACCATCCTTCTGGAAGCGAAGGAAGTCGTCAAGGACTTCGGCGGGTTGAGGGCCGTGGATCACTGCAGCATAGCCGTGGAGAGAGGGTCCATCTGCGGGCTGATCGGCCCCAACGGTGCAGGCAAGACGACCCTCTTCGACCTGCTCACCGGGTTTTATAAACCCAATTCGGGAACGGTCCTTTTCAAGGACAAGAGGATTGACGCGCTGGAGCCCCACCAGATCTGCCTGCAGGGGCTGGTGCGGACCTTTCAGATCGCCCGGGAGCTCAAGAACATGACCCTTCTGGAGAACATGCTCCTGGCCCCGAAAGGCCAGTACGGGGAACACCTCGGCTACTCCATCGCCCGGCCGCCCAAGGTCCTGGCCCGGGAGAGGGAGAACCTGGACCGGGCGTTGGGGATCCTGGAGATCGTGGGGCTGAATCACCTTAAGAATGAAGCGGCCGTCAACCTTTCCGGGGGGCAGAGGAAGATGCTGGAAGTGGCCCGCGCCCTGATGACCGATCCTGAAATGCTCCTTCTCGACGAACCGACCGCCGGGGCCACTTTTGAGGAGACCCGCAAACTCATGAGCTACATCGAGGACCTGCGCAAAGACCATGGCCTCACTTTCCTGATCGTGGAACACAAGATGGAAGTGATCATGAACCTCTGCGACCGGATCTTCGTCATGAACAACGGCCGGAAGCTGACCGAAGGAACTCCCCGGGAGGTCCAGAGGAACCCTCAGGTCATCGAAGCTTATCTGGGAGCTTGAAATGAGTCTGCTGGAGATCGCATCGGTTCATTCCGGCTACGGCAAGATGACCGTCCTGGAGGGCGTCAATCTTAAGGTAGAGAAGGGCGAGTTCGTCGTGGTCATCGGTCCCAACGGGGCCGGCAAATCCACCCTCCTGAAGACCATATTCGGGTTCGCCGACCTCCACCGCGGCAAGATCACCTACGAGGGGCGGGAGATCAGCGGCCTCAAGCCCGAGGAGATCTCCCCGCGGGGCGTCGCCTATGTCCCCCAGGACAATAACATTTTCCCTTCCCTCACCGTGCTGGAAAACCTGGAGATGAGTGCCATCCTCTACGAACGAGACTCCCGGACCCGCCTGGACGGGGTCTTCTCGAAGTTCCCCCGTCTCCAGGAAAGGCGGTATCAGAGCGCGGGGACCCTGAGCGGGGGGGAGAGACAGATGCTGGCCATGGGGTGCGGGCTCATGATCGAGCCCCGGCTCATGCTCCTCGACGAGATCACCGGCGGGCTGGCGCCCATCCTGGTGGTGGCCCTCTTCGAAGCCGTCCGCGGGGTTCACCAGGAAGGGACTTCTCTTTTAATGGTGGAACAGAACGCGCAGAAAGCCCTGAACGTCGGGCAAAGGGGATACATTCTGGAGGGAGGAAAGGTCAAACTGGAAGGAGAGGCCGCGGTCCTCCTAAAGAACGAGGAAGTCATCAAGCATTTTCTGGGAGTCTAGCAATTTCGGATTTTGGATTGCGGATTGCGGATTGAATAAAACCAAGGCATTCGTCCAAATCTCTTTTTACAATCTCAAATCCGAAATCCGCATTCCGCAATCTGCAATCCCCACGGATTTTTCCCTTTTTTTATTCCAATCCGCAATCCGCAATCGCCAATCCGCAATGGTCACAGCCCCATCAACCGGGCAATGATCATCTTCATGACCTCGGTCGTGCCCGCGGCGATGGATCCCATGCGCATGTCCAGGGCATCCCGGCAGATCTGGTACTCATCCATGTAGCCATAGCCCCCGTGAAGCTGGACGCAGTGGTAGGCCACCCGGTTGGAAAGCTCGGCGTTGTACCACTTGCACATGGAAACCTTCTTGGTAATGTCTTTCTTGTCAAGATGGTCCTGCACCAGGTGGTAGGTGAAATCCCTGGCCATCTCGATCTCCGTGGCCATCTCCACGATCTTAAAGGCGTTGTGCTGGTGACGGGAGATCGGTTTGCCGAAAACCGTGCGCGTCTTGCAGTATTCGATGGTAATTTCGAGCATGCGCTCGGTGTTGAGGATGGAGCCCAGTGCCGAGACGAGCCGTTCCTGCTGGAGGTTGCGCATCATCGGGACGAATCCATCCCCTTCTCTTCCGAGCAGATTGGAGGCCGGAACCCGGCAATCTTCGAAGAAAAGCTCCGCCGTGTCCGAGGAATGGAGACCCATTTTTTCCAGCTTGCGGCTTTTGATGAACCCGGGGGTCCCGTTTTCGACCACGATCAGGGAGACCCCTTTATAAGGCGGCTGGGCCTTGGTATCGGTTTTCACCGCCAGGACGATCAGGTCGCAGTAGTACCCGTTGGTGATGAAGGTCTTCTGGCCGTTGATGACATAATTGTCACCGTCACGGACCGCCGTGGTCCGGATCGCCTGAAGGTCCGACCCCGCTCCCGGCTCGGTCATTCCGATGGCCAGGATGCACTCGCCCGTGCAGCACTTGGGCAGCCAGCGCATCTTCTGTTCTTCGGTCCCCAGCATTTCGATGTACGGCATGACGATGTCGTTGTGCACCCCGAGCCCGGCGGCGAACCCCCGGACCCCGGCGCGGCTGAGCTCTTCGATCAGGACCACGGAATAGGCGAAATCCGCTCCCACGCCGCCGTATTTCTCGTCCAGCCAGTAACCGATAAAGCCCTGTTCCCCCATCTTGCGCCAGATTTCCCTGGGGACCTGGCGGTTTTTCCGCCACTCGTCCTGATGGGGTTTGACTTCTTTCTCCAGGAAACTGCGCAGGGACCTGCGGAAGATCTCGTGCTCTTCACGGAAAAATTGGACAGCCATCTTCGCTCCCCCTTTCCAACAATTGAATAGTCCTGGCCCCATATATAGAGAAAACCGAGAAAATACTCAACCTTTTTTTTCAGAACTCGTTATTCGTTATTGGGCGCTGGCTGATGGCTATTCCACCCCCTCCCTTCCCTCCCCCTCACCCTCCTCTCTCCCGCCAGGGGAGAGGGTGAACATTTTGAAATTAAAAAAATTCCCTCCCCCTTGAAGGGGGAGGGCGAGGGTGGGGGTGAATAATGGGAATTTTTCAGGCCTCCGGGGAGAGCTTCGTCGTGGGCTCCCTTCGGTCTGAGCTCAGGGTCGAAGACAGCCGAACGGCAGGAGTGGGGGGATATGGAAATCTAATTATTCCATTCGTATTAACAACGAGTAACCAATATTGAGCAACTGGCAAGAGGAAGAGGATGGGTTATGATGTCAGGGCTATTCGGGGCTTTCTTTCTGCAGGGCTTCGATCTGCTTTTCCAGGGAGGCGATTTCTTGGTTCAACTGGGTAAGCTTCATCCGGTCGTAGACCATCCAGTTGGTCCTAACGCTTCCGGCTTCTTTTTGCTTGCCGGCAATTTGCTCCTGCAATGCGGCAATTTGTTTTTGTTTCTCTGCCTGGGCTTTCTGCTTGGCCTCCTGAGCGGCCTTGGCCTCAGCCTCTTTTTTCTTCTGCTCGGCTTCCTGTAACTGGCGTTCCTTGTCGGCAGCCCCGGGGTCCTTGCTTGCTCCCTTTTCCGGGGGGGGAGGCGCCTCGGGCTGCTCTATTTCTTTGTATTCTTTAATCTGATTCCGATATTCCGAAGGGATCGATTCAAACCGATCGGTGAAGTGAACCACCCCGTTTTTGTCGGTATATCTGTAGAATGCGGCCTCTGCCGAGGGTGCCCAGGGGAAAGCGAGCAGCCCGAATAAGGCTAGAAGAGAAGCAAGGGTGAGAAACCTGGAGATTTGATTCATATAAAATATTCTAACATAATTTTTTCTTTACATCGACAAGATTCTATTGTAACTTGAGTAACTTAAAAGAAATTCGGGGTCCCCATCGTCTAGAGGCCTAGGACACCGGCCTTTCACGCCGGTAACCGGGGTTCGAATCCCCGTGGGGACGCCAGGTTTTTGGGGGCTAGCCGTTCCGGCTAGCCTATTTTTTTTCACCGGCCCCCATGCCGCCCCCCAAGGTATTTAAAATACCATCCCTCTGCATTAGCTCTTCAGCTGTCGAATCTCTTCGAGAACGGGCATTATGTATTTCCGGAACTGGGCGGGGTTCTCGCTCATGGGAAAGTGCCCCACCTCTTTCATGATCGTCACTTTCACGCCAGGGATTGAACTCGCGGTGCGCACGGTGTCCTCCGGTTGGCAGGAAAAATCGTATTCGCCGGTGAGCAGATAGAGCGGGCAGATGGCGGTGTTGATCCCGTGCAGCCTGCCCCGCAGGTCGGCATCCACCCGGTAGAAATAGAGGTCCCCTTTGAACACGCCGGGGCCGCCCTGCATGTATTGCCAGAGGGTCTCATGGCGGTGCTCGTCGGGGCTTTGGGGAGCGATCAGCCCGGAAACCAGGGCGGCGCAGACTTCGCCTCCATGCACGTCGCTCCGATGAAGCCAGCTGGTGTCGTACCAGGGTTTCTGGAAGTCGGCGGATTCGATGCCGATCAAGGCCCGGAACTCGGGCCCGTGGGCATGGGCGAGCTGAAGAATGATCCGGCCGCCGATGGAACAACCCATGGCCACGGGTCGTTTCAGGCCGAGGGCGGCGCAGAAAGCCCGAAGGGTCGCCACGTACAGCTCCGTGGTGAGCCGGTATTCGCGCTTTTCCCAGCCCACCGGAGGGTAGGACTTGCCATGCCAGGGCAGGTCGAAAGCGATCACCCGGAAATTCCCGGTCACCGCCTCATCGCCCATGAGGTGGCGGAATTGTCTCGAGTC
>JAPLIW010000513.1 GCA_026388915.1 Deltaproteobacteria bacterium | reverse complement strand
TTTAGCGGCTTGAAAATCATATCGAAGCCATATCGATTGAGATACCAATCGCTGAAATCCCCCCCAACCCCCCGTTGCAAAGGGGGGCAGGGGGGATTTCTGGGAGATCTTTTCAGAGGGTAAAAGTTACCTTTTTCAAAGAGCTAAAGTGTTACAAGATAAGAAATTTAAGGGAAGATCTTGAGGAAATGGGATTGGAAAAAGAACTGAAAGAACGGCTGGCGACAATACAGCCGCTGAAGAAAGATTTTTTCGATCAAGCCCAGGAGCGTCTGGATCAGCTGACCAAGCCCCGGGGAAGCCTGGGACAGCTCGAAGAGATCGCCAAGAGGTACGTGGCCATCGTCGAGAATATTCGTCCCCGGATCCAGAAGAAGATGATTTACACTTTCGCCGGAGACCACGGGGTGACGGCTGAAGGAGTCAGCGCCTATCCCCAGGATGTCACCCCTCAGATGGTCTACAACTTTCTCCGCCAAGGCGCGGCCATCAATGTCCTGGCGGGCCATGCAGGAGCGAAGGTAGTGGTGGTTGACATCGGCGTGGACCATCTGTTTGAGCCCATGGAAGGGCTGGTCATCCGCAAGGTGGCCCGGGGAACGGGAAACATCGCCCGGGGTCCGGCCATGTCCAGGGAGCAGGCCCTGCAGGCCATTTCTGTGGGACTGGAGCTGGCGGATCACGCCAAGAGCCAGAACGCCGACCTGGTGGGGACGGGAGATATGGGCATCGGCAATACGACCCCGAGCAGCGCCATCCTGGCGGCCATGACCGGCCTTCCCGTGAACCAGGTGACCCACCGGGGAACGGGAGTTGATGATGTGGGTCTGGTGCGAAAGATCAGGACGATTGAGAAGGCCCTGGAGGTCAATTCCCCGGACTGCAGAGACCCGCTGGATGTGCTGGGCAAGGTGGGGGGGTTCGAGATTGCCGGAATCGCCGGGTTGATCATCGGGTGCGCGGGCCACCGGATTCCGGTCGTGGTGGATGGCTTTATTTCCACCGCCGGGGCGATGATTGCCGTGGCCCTCAACCCCCGGACCCGGGAGTACCTCTTTGCCTCCCACAAATCCGCGGAAGTGGGGCACCAGTTCATGTGGGAGTACATTGGACAGAAGCCGATTCTCGACCTCTCCCTGCGTTTGGGCGAAGGCACAGGCGCGGCCCTGGCCATGTCCATCATCGAGGCCTCCGTGAAGGTCTTGAACGAAATGGCCACCTTTGCCGAGGCGGGAGTTTCGGAAGAAAAAAAATGACCAGCTTCCTTTTGGCCTGGCGGTTTCTGACCATTCTTCCCGGCGGGAAAAAAGACGCCGACATAAGCCCCCGGGACCTGGGTCGCTCCATGGCCTGCTATCCCCTCGTCGGGCTCCTTCTCGGGGTCATTCTCTGGGGAACCTATTGGCTGTTTTCCCACGCCTTTCCCCGGATGCTCTGCGACGGGCTGACCATTCTCCTTCTGGTCATTATCACGGGGGCCCTTCACCTGGACGGGCTGGCCGACACGCTGGACGGGATGGCAGCCGGAAAGTCCACCGAGGAAAGGCTCCAAATCATGCGCGACCATCGGGTGGGGACGTTCGGAGCCGTGGGCCTCATTCTGATCCTGGGGGTCAAATTCCTGGCACTGAATTCGCTGCCCGAAGAGATCATCGGCAAAACATTGCTGGTGGCCCTGGTCCTGAGCCGCTGGTCCATGGTCCAGCTGACCTACCGCGCTCCCTATGCCCGTCCGGAGGGAGGGCTGGGCAAGATCTTTAAAGAAAACGTGAAGAAAAGGGAGATGATGATCGCCACGGCCTCCTCCCTGGTTGTCGCGGTATTTCTCCTCCGGTTCTGGGGGGCGGTGCTGTGGTTGGCCGTGGGAGTCTCCGCCCTGGGGATTCAGTTGTTTTTCCAGAAAAAAATCGGAGGGGTTACCGGGGACATCCTCGGGGCCGCCAATGAGATCCATGAGATCCTGGTCTTGCTCATGGTTGCGGGGATCTTTCATGGGTTCTTTTAAACGATTCAAGGTTGATGAACTCGTAAAAAGTCGCAATTCCATAGAATTCGTCATTCCGGCGAAAGCCGGAATCCAGTTATTTCAAGATGTTCTGGACCCCGGCTTTCGCCGGGGTGACGCTCCAAGAGACTTTTTACGAGATCATCAAGGTTTGATGGTTTCATAAAAAGTCGTCACTCCGGTGGAAACCGGAGTCCAGGGAACTTATAACTGGTGGAAAGAACTGGATTCCGGCTTCCGCCGGAATGACGGAAAAACCTACTTTTTGACATTTTACGAGTTTGTCAAGGATTGTAGGGGCGATTCATAAATCACCCCTACGGGCTGAGCGATATTTACGAGAATAGGAGTAGGGGCAGGTTTGAAACCTGTCCCTACGGCCTCTCCAAGAGAGGATGAGGAATGGAATCGGATCGGACACGACTCTATCTCACGCGCCATGGGGAAGTGGTAAATCATGGAGTGTACAACGGCCAAACCGATGTGGATATCACCCCCAAAGCGGTCCAACAAATGGAGCGGCTCCGTAACCTTCTGCAAGACAAGAACCTCCGGGCGGTATACAGCAGCGACCTCCTGCGCACCCGCAAAGGGGCTGAGATCATCGCCCAGCCCCATGGCCTCAAGCCCCAGGTTTTCCCCGAGTTCCGAGAAGTGCATTTCGGCCGCTGGCAGGGCTTGACCTATGCCCAGGTCATGGAGCGCTACCCGTCGGATATTCCCCAGTGGTTGAGCAACGTGGAGACCTTCCGCATTCCCGAGGGGGAGAGCATGGGAGAAGTGCGGCAGCGGGCGATCCCCAAGCTGCAGGGGTTGATTGAACGCCACCGGGGAGAGGAGATCCTGCTGGTCTGCCACGGGGCCCTGAACCGGTTGATCCTGGCCGACGCGCTGCACTTGCCCATGGACCACCTCCTGCGGATCGAGCAGGACTATGGGTGCCTTAATGTTATCGATTACACGCCCACGTGGACGGTGGTGAAGTTGGTGAACGGGTAACAAAAATGCGGAATTCGGAATGCGGATTGCGGAATAAAAACAGACCGACCCTTCGGGTCTTGAGGAGCGTCACGCCTGAAGCGGGACTCGAGGACCGTCAAGCCTTCGGCTTGACGCGAGGAGCGCTTCGCTTGAGGCTCAACGTAGTGCAGGGCGGATTGTAGGGGCGCGCGGCGCGCGCCCGCAAGAAATTTGGCATTTGTAGGGGCGACCCGGCGGGTCGCCCCTACGGCCCAATGTGGAGTATGAAAAGGTTTTTGTCCATTTTTTTATTTCTTCTTCTTCTCGGCGTCGGAAATTGGGCGCCTGCCGCCACCTTCACCGATGAAGTGGGGCGGACGGTGGAAGTCAACGGACCCCCCCGGCGGATCGTTTCCGTGGCTCCCAACGTGACGGAGATCCTTTTTGCCCTGGGCCTTGGAGACCGGTTGGTGGGAGTGAGCGCCTATTGCCAGTATCCCCCGGAAGCTTTGAAGATCGAGAAGATCGGGGGATACATCAACCCCTCCCTGGAAAAGATCGTGTCCCTGCGGCCGGACCTGGTGGTGGGGATTGCCGAGGGCGATCTGAGGACTTTCGTGGATAAACTGGCTGGTTTGAAGATCCCGGTGTACATCGCCAACCCCCGGGACGCCCTCGAAGTCCTGACCTCCATCCGGAAGATCGGCGAGGTTACCTTTGCCCAGGAGCCCGCCCGGAGAATCGTCCATTCCATGGAAGAGAAGATCCGGAGAATCCGGGACAAGGTCCAGGGGCGGCCACAACCCCGGGTGCTCCATATCCTGGATTTCAACCCCCTGATCAGCGCCGGCAAAGGAACCTTCGTGGATGATCTGATCCACCTCGGGGGGGGCCGGAACGTGGCGGAGACGGCCACGGGAAAGTACCCGCGCTTCAGTATGGAGGAGGTTCTGGTCCAGGATCCGGAGGTGATTCTCCTGGCTTCCATGAAATCCCAGGACCCTTTGGTCAAGCAACGGGGTTGGTGGGATCGGTGGAAGACGATCACCGCGGTCAAACAGGGCCGGATTTACGTTCTCGACTCGGACCTCATTCACCGGCCTTCCCCGAGGATGGTGGAGGGATTGGAACAGGTGGCCCGGGCGATACATCCCGAAGTTTTTAAATAACAAATCCCAAATTCCAAACTTCAAAGGTTCAATCATTATATTGGGATTTGGAATTTGGTGCTTGGAATTTACCCATGGTTCGTTGGACTTTTAAAAGGTGGATTCTCTGGATGGTCATGCTGGCCGCTCTTCTGGTTGCAGTGATGGGGGTCTCGGTTTCCCTGGGGGCGGTGACCATCCCCCTCTCCAAGAGCTGGTCCATTCTTGCCCATCAGTTCCTGGGAATTTCCACCCCCGCAAAATGGACGGCGAGCGAATCCTCGATCATCCTCGACCTGCGGCTCCCGCGGGTTCTTTCCGGGGCCCTCGTGGGTTCCGCCCTGGCCATGGCCGGGTCCGTTCTTCAGGCCCTTCTGCGGAACCCCCTAGCGGATCCCTTTGTCCTGGGGATCTCCAGCGGGGCGGCTGTGGGCGCCGTGCTGGCGATCCTCTTTGGCTTGGGATCGACTTTCCTGGGGGCCTACGCGGTCCCGGGATCCGCCTTCGGGGGGGCCTTGATCACCCTTTTCCTGGTCTATTTCATCGCCCGCGTGGAGGGCCGGGCGCCCACGAATACCATGCTGCTGGCCGGGGTCATCGTGAGCTCTTTTTTTTCGGCGGTCATCATGTTTTTGATCTCCGCCACCAGCGACCAGCAGATCTATAACGTGACCTTCTGGCTCATGGGCAACCTGGAATACATGGCTTCCCAATCCCTGGGGGTCATCTTCCTTTATTTGGTGGCGGGTGGGGGGATCCTCTTTGGCCTGGCCCGGGACCTCAACCTCCTGTCCCTGGGAGAAGAGACCGCGTCCGAGCTGGGGGTGGATGTGGAGAGGGTGAAAAAAATGGCGTTCATCTTTGCTTCCCTCATAACCGGCGCGGTCGTTTCCGTGAGCGGGCTGATCGGATTTGTGGGCCTGATTGTCCCCCACGTGGTACGGATGATCTGGGGGCCGGACCACCGGTTCCTCCTCCCGGCCTCCGCCCTGGTGGGGGCCATGCTCATGGTGGTGGCCGACACCCTTGCCCGGACAGTCATGGCCCCGACAGAGATTCCCGTGGGGGTCGTCACGGCCATGGGAGGGGCCCCCTTCTTCGTTTACCTCCTGAGGAAAAAGGGCCATGCCGTCTATCATTAGAATGGAGTCGGTCGATTTTCGTTACCCGGAGAGGCCGATCTTCTCCGGGCTGAGCCTCTCTCTGGAGGGGGGGGAGGTTCTGGGCCTCATCGGGCCCAACAGCTCGGGCAAGACGACCCTCCTGAAACTGATGGACGGACTGCTCCAGCCTCAGCGGGGAAGAATCCTGCTGGAAGAGAGGAACTTGGAGCAGATTCCCCGGGCGCAGGTGGCCCGGAAGATCGCCGTGGTGCCGCAGGCCATGGAGGTACCGTTTTCTTTCACCGTCGGGGAGATCGTGCTCATGGGAAGGGCGCCGTACCTGACCCGCTTCGGCTGGGAAAAGCAGAAGGACCTGGATGTAGCCCGTGAGGCCATGGCCCTCACGGATGTGGCCGGCCTGGGAGACCGGACTTTCTGGGAGTTGAGCCAGGGGGAGAAACAGAGGGTCTTAATCGCCCGGGCCCTGGCCCAGGAACCCAGGATCATCCTGCTCGACGAGCCCACTTCCCACCTGGATATCAATCATCAGGTGGAGATCAACGAGCTGATCCGGGGACTGAATCTGCAGAAAGGACTCACGGTCCTCCATATTTCCCATGATTTGAACCTGGCGGCGGAGTATTGCCACCGGATTGTCTTGCTTCATCAGGGGTCGGTCTTCTCCGCGGGGGTTCCCTCGGAGGTGATCACCGAGGAAAACATCCGCCGGGTTTACGAGACCAAGGTTTTGGTCGAAAAGAACCCTCTTTCCGGGGCTCCCCGGATCACCCTGTTGGGCAAAGGGAAGATGGAACAACCGGGACCGCAAAGGACCGTGCATATCATCTGCGGGGAGGGGAGCGGGGTGGATTCGGCCCGCCGGCTGCTCCTGAGAGGGTACCGGGTGTCTCTGGGAGTCCTGAATACGGGTGATACGGACCAGAAAATCGGAAGGACCCTCGGTCTGCCCATGGCCCTGGAGGGGCCTTTCTCCTCCATCTCCGAGCGGGGCATGGAAGAGAATCGGAAATTGATGGAAAAAGCGGACCTGGTGCTGGTGGAGAGATTTCACGTAGGCCCGGGAAACCTGGACAATCTCCGGGCGGCCCTGGAGGCCCTGGAAAAAGGGAAAAAGGTGATCGTCCTGGAAAACAACCTGGAATACGATTTCACCGGGGGTGAAGCAAAGGCTTATTACCGGCGCCTGAAGGAGAAGGGAGCGGTATTCATCCCCGATCATTCCCGGCTGCTGGAAGAAGCGGAGAGACATCTGAATCAAAATTGATGATCCCGTAAAAAGTCTCTTGAAGCGTCACCCCGGCGAAAGCCGGGGTCCAGAATATCCTGAAATGACTGGATTCCGGCTTTCGCCGGAATGACGAATTTTATGGAATTTCGATTTTTTACGAGTTCGTTGAAATTATGAAGGCCGTAAGGGCGGTGTTCATCCGCCTGAATAACCGAGGCCAAGAGTCCCCGGAAAATAAAAGGAGGCTGTGAAAGGCTGGACCCGGAGGATTCAAGGGAAAGTGGTGTAAATCCACTGCTGCCCCGCAACTGTGAGGGGAACAAAAGCCACAAGAGACAGTTCCGAGTTGCGCGTTTCGAGTTTCGAGTTCAAAGACTTTAAATCTCTGTTTTTCATAACCCGAAACCCGTAACTCGAAACCCGAAACATTTTTTTGCTGTCTCAGCCACTGGACCCCGGTCCGGGAAGGCGTGGCGAGTAGGGGGCCCCGAGCCAGTAAACCTGACCCCGAGGGAATTATTTCTGACCTTTCGCGGGAAAGGAGAAAAAATGAAGAAGGGCTTCGTTTTGTGGATGATGGCTGGTCTCAGTTCCGGCGTGGTTTTTTCAGCCCTCCCAGCCGGCGGAGCGGAAGTGGAACTGGGCAGGGTAGTGGTTACGGCGACCAAGACGGAGACGGAAATCAGCGAAGTCCCCCAATCCATCAGCGTGATCACCAAAGAGGAAATCCAGAACAGTCCCGATCGGACCATCGGGGAAATCCTTCAGCGGGCCCCCGCGGTTCAAGTCACGCAGAACGGTCCGATGGGCGCCCTGGCCGTGCCGCAGGTGCGGGGCTCCACCGCGGGCCAGGTTTTGATCCTGGTGGACGGCCAACGGCTCAACGACGCTCAAAACGGCCAGTATGACTTGAGCAATCTGCCGGTTCTAAAGGAGGATATCGAGCGCATCGAAGTCTTGCGGGGAGGGGCTTCGGCGCTCTACGGGGCGGATGCCCTGGCCGGAGTGATCAACATCATCACCAAGACCCCGACGGCCAAACCCTCCACCTCCGTTTCGGCCTCCTATGGCCGGTTCGATACCCAGCAGTATTCTCTGACCCACCGGTGGAAACCCGGGCCCTTCAGCTACGGGATTTCCCTGGGGAGGGAGAAATCGGACGGCTACCGGGAAAACAGCCAATATGACGCCTGGATCATGGGGGGAGAGGTGGGATACAGCCTGACCTCCCAGTCCGAGGTGAAGTTCTCCGCCCGTTATATTCAAAAAGAAGTGGGTCTGCCGGGGCCGGTGAGTTCCCCCGACCCCGACGACCGGCAAAAAGATGATAATACCCTTTTGAATCTTAGCTACCAGGGGCAGATCACTCCGCGGCTGAAATTGGGTTTCAAAGGGTGGCAGAACCAATACCGAAACACTTTTGATGCAGGGTCCCAGGGAATCCTGAGCATGGGGACCTCGGCCCTCCATAAGAGCTCTGAAAGCGGTGGAGACTTCCAAGCCACCTATCAACTGGGAAAAAGGAACCTGTTTGTGGGGGGACTGGAAATCATCGAAGACCGGGCGAACAGCTCGTCCTTCGGCGTGGAGCAGGCCACCCGAGGGGCCGTCTATCTTCAGGATGAAATCGAGATCGGCAAGCCCTTGACCGCCACCCTGGGGCTGCGGTATGACTTCCATTCGGTTTACGACAATCAGTTAGACCCGCGCCTGGGTGTTCTGCTGCGGCTTCCGGCGGAGGTTCGCCTGCGGGCTTCGGCCGGCCGCTCGTTCCGCGCTCCCACCTTCAACGACCTTTACTGGCCCGCTTCCGCTTACACGGCGGGGAATCCAAACCTGAAACCGGAGACCGCCTGGAATTATGAACTGGGGGCGGAAAAGGATTTTCAAAAAATCTCGACCATCAAAGTCGCCGGTTTTTACCGGGATGTCAAGGACCTGATCAACTGGGCGCCGGATGCGAACTTTGTCTGGCGGCCCAGCAACATCTCCGACGCGAAGATCTGGGGGGCGGAGGCGGAGTTCGTTTTTTACCCGGCGAAGGGCTGGGCCATCCCCCTCAATTATTCCTACCTGTACCCGCGGGATGAGAGCACGGGAGGCCCGATTCCCAACCGGCCCAAGCACGTGGTCAACGCAGGCGTCGATTATAAGAGTCCCTTCGGCCTCAAGGGCAGCCTGAAAGGGAGATACCTCCGGCTCTATACCAGTCAGGGGTCTACTCTGAATCAGGACTATTTCGTCCTCGACGCCCGCGTCGGGTATGAATTCAAAGCCTGGCAATATTTGAAAGGGGAAGCTTATCTCGGCCTCACCAACGCTCTGGACAGGGAATATCAGACCAGCGAAGGATATCCCATGCCTCCTCGGTCCTTAAACGGAGGGGTTTCCATTGCTTTCTAAGCAATGGAATAATGGAATAGTGAAATAATGGGGGAATGGAATGATGGAACACTGGAATACTGGAATAATGAAAGATTGGGTTTAAAGGCTGCAAAAGTCGTTTTTACCCGTCATTCCAATTTTTGTATCAATTTAGCTTTTTGAAAAAAATATCAAACCCATATCGATTGAGATACCCATCGCTCAAATCCCCCCCAACCCCCCTTTGCAAAGGGGGGCAGGGGGGATTTCTGGGAAATCTTTTCAGAAGGTAAAAGTCACCTTTTTCAAAGAGCTAAAGTGTTTCCAAATTTTTTTATTTTTTAGGCCATGAAACGTTTCCTATTCATTTCCATCTTTCTCCACGCGGTTGTCCTCGTTCTCCTCTTCTCCTGGGAGATTCCGCTGGCGGACCGCCTTCTTGCGGGAAGCGTGGTGGAAGTATCGCTGGTGGAGCGGATCGAGGGAAAGCCGATGGGGCAGAAGGGGGAAGGGGATAAGAAACCAGAAGAGAAATCCTTTAAGAAGGAAGATATCCAGGAGAAAAAAGAGGTAGGGGCAACCCGGCGGGTCGCCCGCGTGAAAGAAGAATTGAAGATCCAGGAGCCCAAACCGGAGAAGACCGAACCCGTCCAGAAAGAAATCCGGGAAGAAAAAGCCATGGCGGAAGGGGAGATGCCTGCAGAGCCCCCGGTTCTGACGGCCAGAAACGAAGAGTTCCCGGTTCTCATGGCCAGACTTACCCCGCCCGCCGGGGGCACCGCGGAAATGAGAGAGTCGGCGAGCCCTCTGCAAGGATCCCCGACTTCGGGGGGAAGAGGGGATGGAGGGGCTGTCTTCCTCGCTTCAGCGGGGCCTGAATCGGGCAAAGAAGGAATTGCCGTTGGGGGCGGCGGAAATGGTTCGGGGGCGGGGCAGGGAGAAGGGGGGGCCTCCCGTTTCAGCAGTGTTCACGGGTCCTCAGGAGATGGAGATTCGGTCATTGCCGAGATCATGCGCCGCATCGAAAAAGCCAAGCGCTACCCTAGGATGGCCCGGAAGATGGGAACGGAGGGCCAGGCTACGGTCCGTTTTAGAATCAAACCCAATGGAAAAGTTGAAAGAGTGGAGCTCATGGAATCATCGGGATCCGAGATTCTGGATCAGGCTTCCCTGGAGACGGTCCAGCGGGCGGCCCCTCTGCCTTACAAAGAAGGATGGCTGAAAGTGGTCATCGCCTTCAAAATTCTTTAAAAGGCGTTCACCACAGAGACACAGAGAACACAGAGCGGCAAAGCCGCAACCAAAGAGAATCACCCCCTCCCTCCCCTCCCCGAAGGTGTGAAAAAATTGGGTTGGAGATGGGGGATGGATGACAAATTGAAAACCTTGGACCTAAACTTCAGAAATAACCTTACGGATCAGCTGTGAGCAATTCCATACGATCAATA
>JAPLIW010000789.1 GCA_026388915.1 Deltaproteobacteria bacterium | reverse complement strand
TTTTTAGAAAATTAAAAAATCTGAAAATATTTATCCGCAGATTACGCAGATTGCGCAGAAAGCATGCGGATAGAAAGGCTTTGAATCAGAATTGCTTTACAACTTTCAAAGCTCCAATAGACTTCCCATACGTTCGTAATGATCCTTAGCGTTTCATCCGTGTGTATCCGTGTTCATCCGCGTCCCATTCGGTTTTTACTTTTCACTTTTTAATTCATAAGGCCAGGCCTCGACGCCCCCGTCCATGATCCGTACGTCCTTGAACCCGGATCCTTCGAGGATCGTCTGGGCCTCGTAGGCTCGCAGCCCGGCCTTACAAAGGGTGACAATCTTTTTCCCCCGCGGGAGTTCCTGAATGCGGCGCCGCAGCATTCCCAGGGGGACGAGCTTCACCCGGGGATCCTCGATGCGTTTCTCCTTGTATTCTTCGGGAGAGCGAACATCCAGCCAGAGAAAATCCTCTCCCCGGTCAGCCATATCTTTTACTTCCATGGGAGTGATGAAGGGGGCTATACCGTCGATCTTGTTCCTGAGCACGTTGGCCGCATGGGCGGCGATGTCGATGGCCGTGGAGTAGGGCGGGGCATAACCCAGATCGAAAGAGGGAAGGTCATCGATGGTGGCGCCGAGGGACATCCCCGTGGCCAGGACATCGATCCGCTTCACCACCTCTCCCGGCCCCACCCCCTGGATGCCCAGTAGTTTCCTTGTTTTCCGGTCCGCAATCAGCTTGAGGAGAAGGGGCTTCTTGGTCGGGTAATAGTGGGGGACGTCGGAGGAGGGAACCAGAGTTGTCACCACATCAAACTTGGCCTCCCGGGCCTGGGACTCGGTCAGGCCGGACTTCCCCACGTTGCAGTCGAATACCTTCACCACCGCCGTACCCAGGATCCCTTTGAACTTTTCTCCAAGTCCCATTATGTTATTGGCGATCAGCCGGCCGTGTTTGTTGGCCGTGGACCCCATGGGCGCAAACACGGGTTTGCCGGTCAAAAGATGGATGTTCCTCACGCAATCGCCCCCGGCGTAGATATCCGGGTCATTGGTCTGGAGGTATTCGTTAACCTTTTCCCCTGGTCGTCGCCCTCGATCCGGGTCACCCGGGTGCCGCAACGGGCATCTACTCCCTTGGCGCGAAGATATCGCGTCAGATAGGCCGCTGCCTCTTCGTCCAGCAGGCCGGGTAAAATGGAGGGAAGCATCTCCAGGACCGCTACCTGGAGACCCTGTTTGGCCAGGGCTTCGGTCATCTCGATGCCGATCAACCCCCCGCCGATGATCACCGCCTTCTTCGGCTTTTTTCCGTGGATGAAATCCCGCAAGGACAAGGCGTCCTCAGGCTGCCACATGCGGAAGACATGATTCAGTTCTTTGCCCTGGATCGGAAGTTCGATGGGCGAGCCCCCGGTGGCCAGAACCAGCTTGTCATAGGGCAGGGTCCTGCTTTCCCCGGTTTCCAGGTGAACGACGGAGACGGTCTTTTCCTTCCGATCGATCTTCTCCGCCAGGGTGCGATCCAGCACGGCGATCCCTTTCACGTTCAGGAAAAAGAGCGAATCCCGGATCACCCCGGCCGGAGTATCCATCAGATTCTTGGATTCGGCCACGTCCCCGCTCACATAATAAGGCATGCCGCAGCCGGCATAGGACAAGACTTTTCCTTTCTCCACGATGGTAATCTCCGCCTCAGGGTTCAAACGCCGCAAACGGG
>JAPLIW010000069.1 GCA_026388915.1 Deltaproteobacteria bacterium | reverse complement strand
CAGATCAACATCATGCTGGCCGCCTTCAACTTGATTCCTATCCCCCCTCTCGACGGCTCCAAGATCCTCATGGGGTGCTCCTCTCCCAAATTTCAATACACCCTGGCCCGTCTGGAACCGTACGGGTTTTTTATCATCATCGCCCTGCTCTACCTGAATATCCTGGATCCGCTCATCGCCCTTTTTGAGTGGATCATCACCGCAATCATCAGCCTCCTGCTGCCATGAAAAACCGCGGATGAGGGAAGAATGGCCTGGACTTTCACTGTCCTCGGCGGCGGCCAGGAAATCGGAGCGAACTCCTACCTTTTAAGCCTTTCCGGCGTGCCCCTTCTCCTGGATGCCGGACTTCATCCCAAAAAATTCGGGCTGGAAAGCCTGCCTGACTATGACCGGATTGAACGGGAGCTGGAAGCCATTTTTATCACCCACGCCCACCTAGACCACGTGGGATCCCTCCCGATCATCAATCACCGGCACCCCCAAGCCCCCATCTTTGCCACCCTCCCGACCAAAGATATCGCCCTGCGGATGCTTCACAATACGGTCACGGTGATGAACATCTTCCGGGAAGAGAAAGGGCTGACGGAATACCCTTTCTTCGGCCATGAGGACCTCTGGCCTCTCGAAGGGGAAATTATGGGGCTGGATTATAAAATAGCCCCGAGTTCATCCGCCCGGGGAAAACAGATTTACAGCGATCAGCTCCATCTTCGGGGAGGGATTCAGGCCCGTTTCTTGCCCGCAGGGCATGTCCTGGGAGCAGGCGGAATCCTCTTCCGCCAGGGGAGGCGGTTCCTTTTTTACACGGGCGATATTTCTTTGCAGGCGCAGGTCCTGATTCCCGGAGCGATTCTCCCGGATGAGAAGATCGACACGCTGATCCTGGAGTGCACTTACGGGAATGACCCCGCTTACTATTCTCAGAACCGGCAGAAGGAGATCGAATCTTTTGGCAGGGAAGCCCACTCCATCCTTTCCGCGGGAGGTTGCGTTCTCATCCCGGCCTTTGCCCTGGGAAAGACCCAGGAGCTCCTCTGCATCATCTATCAACTCATGCGGACGGAAAAGATTCCTTCGGTCCCCCTCTTCATCTCCGGGCTGGGGAAGAGTATCACCGAGATTTACCAGGACCACCGCCGTTACCTTCGTCCCCAGGCCTCCATCTTGAGCTTCGACCTCTTCTCCGTTCTGGGATACCTGGACGATCTTTCCATTCAAGCTCTCCTCAAAGAACCCTGCATCATCGTGGCCACCAACGGCATGATGGTGGAGAACACTCCCTCCGCCCGGATCGCCCGCTGGATGGTCCCGGAAGAGCGGCACGGGATCTTCTTCTGCGGCTATGTGGACCCGGATACCCTGGGCTACCGGGTATTCCATGCCCGGCCGGGCGAGGCTCTTTCCTTCTCTCCCAAAGGGGATCCGGTAACCATTCATAACCTCAACATCCGCCGGTTCTACCTCTCCTCCCACGCCGACCGTTACGAACTCCTGGAAGTGGCCCGCAGGATCAAGCCCCGCAATATTGTTTTGATCCACGGGGAGAGAGAGGGGATGGAATTCATGAAGGGAGAACTGGAGGGGGAGTTTCAAGTATGGATCGGGGAGAGGGGGAAGACGATCACCCTTGACTGAAATGCGGAATTCGGAATGGGGAATGCGGAATGGAAGGGACAGGATAGAAAATTCCCCCTCACCTTCATCCTCTCCCCCTTCTAGGGGGAGAGGGCAGGGTGAGGGGGTACATTCCGAATTCCGCACTCCGCATTCCGCATTTTGTTCGGCCCCTTGAACCCTACAATTTTTTAATGGCCCTTGCCAGCCGTTTCAAAACCTCGTCCTTCCCCAGGATCCTCATCACCTCATAGATCCCGGGGCTGACCGATTTTCCGGTGAGGGCTACCCGGACGGCCTGGGCGATGGCGCCCAGCTTGATATTTTTCCCGGCGACGATCTCTTTAAAAATCTCTTCCAGGCCCTTCTCATCCACCTCCGGTATTGAATCCAGCCTGGAGATCAGGATCTCCAGCGGTTCCTTGATACCCGAAGTGAGGTGTTTCTTCTCGGCTTTCTCGTCCACCCGAAAATCGTCCCGGAAGTAGAACTCCGCCATGTCGGCCATCTCCACCAGGGTCTTGGCCCTCTCCTGGAGAGTCTTCACCACCTCCACCAGCCAACTCCTGGAGCGCGGCTTCAGGCCTTTACCCTCCAGGAAGGGGATAAGCAATTGGGCCAGGGTCTCCGTCTTTTCCTGGCGGATGTAAACCCCGTTTAACCAGTTGAGCTTTTCCTGGTTGAAAACCGCTGCCGATTTGCCCACATTTTCCAGGGAAAAATTCCGGATTAGCTCCTCCTGGGTAAAGACTTCCTGATCTCCGTGAGACCAGCCCAGGCGCACGAGGTAATTCACCAGCGCCTGGGGCAGGTACCCCATATCCCTGTAGGCCATGACCGAGGTGGCCCCGTGGCGTTTGGACAGCCGGGCCTTGTCGGCCCCCAGGATCATGGGTACGTGGGCAAACTCGGGCAGGGGATACCCGAAGGCCTGGTAAAGGAGAATCTGCCGGGGGGTGTTGTTCACGTGGTCGTCACCCCGGATGACATGGGTGATGCCCATGGTGGCGTCATCCACCACTACGCTGAAGTTGTAGGTGGGCCATCCATCGCTGCGCAGGATGACCAGGTCGTCCATTTCGGCATTATCGAATTCCACCGTCCCCTTGATCAGGTCCGGAAGGACCGTTTTCCCCTCCTGGGGGGCCTTGAAACGAATGGCCGGAGTCCGGCCGGGAATCGGGCTCTCCAGGTTCCGGCAATGGCCGTCGTACTTGGGTTTTCGTTTTTCCTGCAAGGCTTTCTGGCGTTTCTCTTCCAACTCCTCCGGGGTGCAATAGCAATAAAAGGCTTTCCCTTCC
>JAPLIW010000311.1 GCA_026388915.1 Deltaproteobacteria bacterium | reverse complement strand
CCCGCTCAGCTCCTGGTGGAAGACCCGAGCCAAATACGGCTGGCGGACTACCTTTTCCTGGAATCGACCTACGGGGACCGGGACCATAAAGATGAAGCCCAGAGCCTGAATGAACTCGCCGAAGCCATCGCTTTCAGCTATTCCCGGAAGGAGAAAGTGATCATTCCGTCCTTTGCCGTGGAGCGGGCTCAAGAAGTGATTTACTCTCTCTATCTCCTTTCCCAGGATGGGAGACTTCCCAAAGACATGCCGGTCTACCTGGACAGCCCCCTGGCGATTCAGGCGACCGAGATCTTCCGCCGCCATCCGGAATACCTGGATGAAGCCACCCGGAAGATCCTCGGGAAAGGGCAGGACCCTCTCTCCCTGCCCCAGATGCGGTACAGCCAGACGGCCCAGGAATCCATGGCCCTCAACGAACTTCAAGGAACGGCGATCATCATCTCCGCGAGCGGGATGGCCGAAGCCGGGAGAATCCGCCATCACCTCCGCCACAACCTCTGGCGGGAGGGGGCCAGCGTGGTTTTCGTCGGGTTCCAGGCCCTCGGGACGACCGGCCGCAAGATCGTGGACGGGGCCAAGACGGTCCGTCTCTTCAACGAAGAGATCGCCGTGAAGGCGAAGATCTACACGATCAACGGCTTTTCCGCCCATGCCGGGCAGAGCCAGATTCTGGATTGGCTGGGTCACTTTCAACCCGGGGGTATGAAAGTCATCCTGATCCATGGAGAATACAAGGCCCAGCAGGTCCTGGCCGAGTTGATCCGGAAGCGGTTGGGATGCGAGGTCGCCATTCCCGATTATCTGGAAGAGATCACCCTGGAGATGGGCAAAGAGCTCCGGAGGGTCGAATTCCCGGAGAAGGCCGCTCCCCGAATCGACTGGGCCTTCCTTCTCCAGGACCTGGAGGCCAAACTGGCCCAGCTTCGAGGCCGGAAGGCGCGGCTGGAATCTAAGGAATGGATGGAGCAGGTCGAAGTCCGGGATCGGGTTCTGGAATTGAACCGGGACCTGGCGAAAATCGTGGCGGAGACCTGAGTTGTAGGGGCGCCCTGCTGGGTCCCCGGCCGGAGTTCGAAAAAAAGAAATATTGGGACAGGGATAAACACGGATTGAAAATCAAAAGATTAGGCACTCAATGCATATTCACGGGCTTTGGGCATTTTTAGAGCATTTTGGCATGTAGGGGCGCGGGGCCCGCGCCCTTGGGGAGTTCGGAGTGAAGAAGCAGAAGACACCCATGGTAAAAAAGGTAACTTTATTTGCCGCCAGCCTCCTTTTCGCTCTCGTTCCCCTGAACAGCGCCCACCCCCAAACTCTGACCGAGCTCTACGTTACCGAATCGGGTGTAGTGCTGGGAGGCATCTTCGCTTTTGACCCCGGGGTTCCGGCTTACGCCTTCTTCAAGGGAAATGGAGTTTTGGTCTGGATGAATCTCGAGGTCCCCGGAGCGATTGTGGAAGTGAACCTGTACGGCAATGTAAGCCTGGTGGAAAGGATGCCCCCGGGATCGGTCTCGTATAAGGACGGCCGGATCAGCCAGATCGGCGATCTCCCCCTGGAATACGATAGCGGGAAAATCCGCAAGATCGGAGATTTACGTTTCGATTACTATGGATGGGGTCTGGGGCAGACCGGCAGGATCAGCCAGATTGGGGATATACCGGTCGTGATCGAAGACGGTTTTCTAATCAGGCTCGGTTCCGTCCGGTTGGAATACAAAAATGGGTTGATCTGGAAGATTGATGATCTGGATTTTTCCTATGAGAGTGGACGGATTAAACAGATCGGTGAGGTTCAGTTCGTCTTTGACTATGGAACCCTGAAAAAAGTAACCGGGGAAATTTCCGGAGTCGCCTTGAAGATCAGCTCGGTCATCGAGTTTCGAAGGTCGATCAAGTAGGGAGGGAGCCATGCGGGCTAGGGGTGCAGTCCAGAAATATCCCTTTCCCCTTGGCCGGGGAGAGAGAGCTCTGCGCTTATTTATTATAACAGTCCAGGCAGAGAAGATCTTTGCCCGGAGGAGCGGGGACCTCCATCATCAGTTCTTTTCCGCAGCGGGAACAGGTTACCTTGAAAGACTTCGGGGGTGCTTTCCTCTTGGAAACTCGCCGGTAGAAATTTCTCCTTGCTCTGGCCATTTCGTTCCACCTCCTTTGTTTGACGACGTTCCTAAGATGCAACAGCCCAGGGTGGAGGCAATAAAAAAGCCGCATAAGCTTAAAGAGCCCTGCGGCCTGTTTTGTCCCAAAACAAAACTCTTTTCAACCTACAACTCAGCATAGACTCGATTCCCTTTCCTGTCAAGAAATTAATGGGCTCAAGCTTGTTGATCCCGTAAAAAGCTAGAAAAGCCGTCACTCCTGCGAAAGCAGGAGTCCAGAAGTATCTGAATGACCTGGATTCCCGCTTTCGCGGGAATGACGAAATTGGGGTGAAAAGGGCCTTTTGCGGATCGATCAAGCTTATCGCGAAGGTTTATTTCACGATCGGGGAGGCCTGGCCGTCGAAGGGGTTGGTGCGCATGGCCAGGGAGAAGAGGTAGGGATAGTTCATTTTCAAGTATTCCATGTAATCCAGCCATTGATGGACCAGCAGGTGGTAGGCCCGGTTGATGTCTCCCCCAAGATGGGCGCGGTCGGTGCCGGGGGATTGGCTCAAATCCTCGCGGTAGGCCAGCTCTTCGGTGAGATGAAAGACGGCCCGCAGAAGGTCGGTGAAGGCTTCGTGCTCCAGCAGGGTCGGGTTTTCCAGCAGCCTCACCAGGAAATCCCTTTGTTTCAGGAAAAATTCCTTCAATGCCGCCAAGTCCGTTTTGGCGACCTCCACCCCGTATTTCAATCCTCTCAAATGCTCGCTGACCCGGAGGAAATCCTCCCGGGTCCACTTCTCGGTTATGATCAGGCCTTTCTGGATTTCTTCAAAACGGGGGTCGGCCTGGGCGAAAATACGGATCAACCGGTTCCCCGTTTCGCTGAAAAAGACCCCGATCACCATATTGAGCTTTTTCATCCGGACCAGCTTTTCCCGCCGGCTCAGCATCAACTCGGTGGCGTTGGCGATAACTCCCAGGAAGGTGCCCACCCCGGTAACGATTAACAGGATGGCGATGATTTTCCCCGCGGACGTGGCGGGCACGATGTCCCCATAGCCGACCGTGGACATCGTGACGATGATATAGTAGAAGGCATCGATGAGGGATCGGTTCTCCACGAGCATGAAGACGATCGTGCCGACGACCAGAACCGCCAGGAAGATGACCAAGTTGATG
Source organism: Deltaproteobacteria bacterium (assembly GCA_026388915.1). Taxonomy (GTDB): domain Bacteria; phylum Desulfobacterota; class SM23-61; order SM23-61; family SM23-61; genus SM23-61. The sequence goes on along the minus strand of JAPLIW010000311.1, from coordinate 310 downwards.
GTCAAGCGAAAGCGGATGGGATCGTGGCTCATGCTACAGAAACCTCCCGGGGTGAATTCAATTCGCCATTACTAATGAGGCCATAATTATCTGGACAGGAATTCCGTTTTTTAATCATCCTGGATTCCGGCTTCCGCCGGAATGACGAATTCTATGGAATTGCGACTTTTTACGAGTTCATCATTAATTGGAGGACGTTGCCTTTTGAAATCCTCGAACTGGACTCCGGCGCCTGCCCCGGACTCGATCCGGGGTTCGCCGGAGTGACGAACATTAGAAAGGCATGGTTCTTGGTTGTCATTCCGGCGGA
>JAPLIW010000505.1 GCA_026388915.1 Deltaproteobacteria bacterium | reverse complement strand
AAAAGTGGGCCGGCCCGGCCGATGCTTTTTGCACAGAAGCTCCTTGCCCCCGGGCCACAACTCAAGCATCCCGGAAATGTCAAACTCTACTAGTCCCCCGGCAGAGCCGGGGGTTTACCTTAAGAAAATTATCCACCGTGTTTGTCAATAATAAATAGAAACAGGGGGGCAACTTGCCAAATGGGGTGGAGTATGCTAGAAGTCTTATCAAGGTAAACCCGATGACAATTTCGAAAAGCGAGCCTGCCCCCCCAACTCTCCCACCTTTTTAGGGGAGCCATGAAAGGAGGCTTTCATGCTCTACGACGCCCTGCTGACCGACCAAGAGAAGGCCCTCCGTGATGAAGTGCGGAAGTTCGTCCGGGACGAAGTTCCGGCCGATCTCCTGCGGGCCATGGACCGGGACGAAACCAAGTTCCCCCACGAGTTCATCGAGAAGCTGGCCCGGCACGGCCTGCGGGGGCTGAGGTTCCCGAAAAAGTACGGGGGGCGGGAACTCCCCTGGACCGCCGAGGTGGTGGCCGAAGAGGAGATCGGCGTCCTGGGCATGGCCCTGGGATGCGCCTTCGTAATGACCTCCATCGTGGGGGAGGCGCTGAACGTCTTCGGGACGGAGGAACAGAAGGGACGCTACCTCCGGCCGATGATCACCGGGACGAAGATTCCCGAAGAGGGCCTCACCGAACCCAGGGGAGGATCGGACTTCTTCGGAGCCACCACGAACGCCGTCCGCGACGGAGAAAGTTTCATTCTGAACGGCCAGAAACGTTTTGTGGTGGGCGCGGAGGCCGCGGACTTTTTTGCCGTGTACTGCAACACCGACCCCAAAGCCCCCCTTCATCAGCGAATTTCCATGTTCATCGTGGAAAAGGGCCCGGGGGTCGAAGTGGAGCATACCTATGGCCTCCTGGGGTGCCGGGGAACGGGGGTGGGAAGGCTGGTTTTTCGGAACTGCCGGGTTCCCAAGGAAAACCTTGTAGGTCAACTGGGGTATGGGGGGCTGATCTTCGACCGGATGATGATCCCGGAACGCCTCACTTCCGCCGCGGCCTCCATCGGGGGCGGCCGGGCGGCTCTGGAGATTGCCATCCGCTACAGCGACCGGCGGGTGGCTTTCGGGAAGAAAATCCGGAAATTTCAGGCGGTCAGCTTCATGATCGCCGACGCCATCACCCGCCTCGATGCCGCCCGGGGTTTGACCTACGGGGCGGCCAGGACGGTGGACCGGGGGATGCCCCACCGTCGCCTGGTGAGCGAGGCCAAGAAGTTTGCCACCGAAGCGACCTGGTCGATCGTGAATACGGCCATGCAGGTTATGGGAGGAATCGGCTATACGAATGTGTACCCCCTCGAAAGATACCTGCGCGACTCCCGGCTGGGGATCATCTGGACCGGAACCAGCCAGATCATGGACGCCCTGATCCAGCACGAGGCTTTTACCGAATTCCTGGGCGATCTGAGCGACCGGCGGAACGTGGAACTCGATGCCATGGGCATGGACGCCCAGAAGGAAAAGGTTTACACCGACGAGGATATGTGGAAAAACTTCTGAATTCGGAATGCGGAATGTGGAATGCGGAATTAAAGACGGCAAATAGATGGCTTTCTTGGGTTTTTTTGTTCCGCATTCCGAATTCCGCATTCCGCATTGGAATTATGTCTTACCGGATCACCGAAAAATGCACCGACTGCGGGGACTGCCTGACGGTCTGTCCCCTGGACGCCATCTCCGCCGGGGAAAAACGTCCCCGCATCGACCCGGCCCTCTGTACCGACTGCGGAACCTGCGCGGACATCTGCCCCGTCCGAGCCATCGAAGGCGCCTGAGCGCCGGGAAATCGCTTGCCCACCTTCACTTTCCAGAAAGCAGATCAATGTCCATAGCTTAGAGGCCGTGCCCGGCCCGGGGGCAAGGGCCTTGCGCGCAGAAACCATGAGGCACCTTTGATTCCATGGAATGGGCGGGCACAGCGCCGGAACCAAGTCCTCGGGTCGATTTCCTGTAGGGGCGATCCGGCGGGTCGCCCAAGGGCCCGCCGCCTTCTGCGGAAGCCGAGCGGAGCGCCTGGGAAAAGGGCTCACCCGGCCGATGCTTTCTGCGCGCAAGGCCCTTGCCCCCGGGCCACAAGAAAAGACATCTTAAAAGTGAAGGTGGGCAAGCGGGAAATCGGGCTTGACAAGCTTCCCAGGCCTGTTATCATGAATTGGTTTTTCCCCCCAGGTGTTCGTATTTCCCTTACTTTCCTGCCTTCCGGGAGGGAAGATGAAGAGGCCCCTCCTAAAGGGGCCCATTGGCGGCCTGCAGAGGCCTTGACCCATTTCTCTGCAGGCCTTTCTTTGCCCGAAGCGAATAGCTTTAAGGCCTAAAAATGAAGATCGAACTGCGCCTTTACGCATCCTTAGGCCGATATCTGCCGGAAGAGAAGGAAGGCAATTCCTGCATCGCGGAAGTCGAGCCCGGAACCACCATTCGGGAACTCCTCCTTCGGTTTCATATCCCCCCGGAGGCGAGAAAGATTATTTTTTTGAACGGCATTCACGCGCAAGGCGATGAAGTGTTGAAGGAGGGAGACCGGGTGGGGGCTTTTCCCCCGGTTGCCGGCGGCTAGGAATTCGATCTGCGGAGCAGAGACTTTTCCAGAAAGGAGGATGGGCGATGAAAATTTTGAGAATCGACGTGGGAGCGGCTGGCGGCCCCAAGGTCAGCGAAGGACCCATGGGCCAGTACGAGGGACTGGGGGGAAGGGCTTTGACCTCGGCCATCGTGGCCAAAGAAGTTCCTCCTCTGTGTCATCCCCTGGGAGAGGATAACAAGCTCGTGATCGCTCCGGGTTTGCTGAGTGGAACTCCCGCGGCCATTTCCGGCCGGATCTCGGTGGGGTGCAAAAGCCCCCTCACCGGGGGGATCAAAGAGGCCAACTCCGGGGGACAGCCGTCCCAGGTCCTGGCCATGTTGGGCTATGGAGCCATCGTGCTGGAGGGAAAACCCAAAGACAACACCCT
>JAPLIW010000162.1 GCA_026388915.1 Deltaproteobacteria bacterium | reverse complement strand
GTGAAGAGAGCCCTGTATAACCTGTGCATGCGGGTGGGCTACCGGACCGCGAAATACCGTCTGAACGAGCACCGGCATCCTCCGTTATTCTGGGCTCTCCTCAATACCCTCTGCGACTGGATCATCTTCCGCCCGATTCGCAATTACCTGGGCCTTTTGAAACTGAGGCTGGGGATCACCGCCGGAACGCTCCTGGGCCCGGATATCTTTACCTGGTTCCATGCCATCGGGGTGCCCATCAAGGATATGTACGGCCTTACCGAAGCACTTTACCTGACTTCCGTTCCCACGGAGCGGGTCAAGATCGGCACCTCGGGCCGCCCGTTGCCGGGAGTTGAGCTCCGGATCAGCGAAGAAGGTGAACTGGTGCTAAAAGCAGAAAACATGTGCGAGGGGTACTACAACAACCCCGAAGCCACCCGCAAAGCCTTCGACGGGGAAGGATGGTTCCATACCGGCGATGCTGCGGTCATCGACCCCGAAGGGTACCTGATCATCCTCGACCGCCTGGGGGACATGATGATCCTCAAGGATCGCACCCGGTATTCCCCCACGTACCTGGAGAACAGCCTCAAGTTCAGCCCGTACATTAAAGATGCCATCGCCATCGGCAGTGAGAGGGATTTCGTCTCGGCCATCCTTACCATCGATTTTGAAAATGTGGGCAAGTGGGCCGAGAAGAAAAGGGTTCCCTACACCACCTTTGTAAGCCTTTCGCAAAGGCCCGAGGTGTACGGTCTGATCCAGAAAGACATACAAAGGGTCAATCAGGCCCTCCCTGCGAACCTGCAGATAAAAAAGTTCGCCCTGCTCCACAAGGAGTTCGATCCGGATGAAGGGGAGATGACCCGCACGCGGAAATTACGCCGGTGGTTCCTGGAAGATAAATATAAAGATTTGTCCAGCGCCATCTACGCCGGGGAAAAGGAGATCGTCTCCGAAGCGGCGGTCAAATACCGGGACGGCCGCAAGGGAAGAATCACCACCGCCATCCACATCCAGGATGTGGCTTGAGGAGGGGGAAATGTTGTACTTCGGCCAGCTGATGATTACCGGGATTATGATGGGCGGGGTTTACGGGCTGATGGCTGTGGGGGTCATCATTATTGTCAAGGCCTCCGGAGTCTTCAACTTCGCCCACGGGGCCATCGTCGTCTTTGGGGCTTTCATCTTCTGGGCCTTTCTCGTCCAGTTCGGCCTTCCCCTGTGGATCAGCATTCCCCTCTTATTCCTGTGGGCGGCTATGCTGGGATTCTTAATCGAGCGCCTGATCCTCCGTCCCCTGATCGGGCAGCCATTGCTGGCCGCGGCCATGGCCACGATCGCCCTGGGTGAGATCCTTAACGGCATCATCGTCCTCCTCTGGCCCGGCCCCGGTCGGGTATACAAACCCCCCTTCCTCCCCCGAGGGGCCTTCCATCTGGGAGGGCTTGTTTTTCCTTACAATCAACTCGTCTGCTTTCTCGCCTGTATGATCGCCCTGGGGATTTTCGTCTACTTCTTCCGTTATACCAAGCAGGGCCTGGCCATGCGCGGAGCCAGTGAGGACCATCAGCTGGCCCGTTCGGTCGGGATCAGCGTCACCCGGATCTTCATGATCTCCTGGTTCATCGCGGTCCTGACGGCGGCCGCCGGCGGGATTATCTCCGCTTCTTTTATGGGGGTCGATCCCTCGCTGGGAGCCCTGGGCCTGTATGCCTTCCCGGCGGTCATCTTCGGGGGCCTGGAATCGGTGGGCGGAGGGGTTGTGGGCGGAATCTCCGTGGGAATCTTGCAGAACCTGGGCGGGGGTTATTTGGACAGGTACGTGGGCGGAGGGATAAAAGAGATTGCCCCCTATATCATCATGCTCGTGGTCCTCATCTTCAAACCCCATGGCCTTTTCGGCTACAAAAAGATCGAGAGGGTCTGAACCATGCACCATCGACCGTGTGGAACTTTTGATGTGCGCTATGAAGATACCATCAGTATGTCTATCCTGCGCACCCATTTTCACAAGGTGCTCATGGCCGTCTTTCTCCTTTTTCTGTACACCGTTCCGCCGATGTTCTTTTCCGATTACCTGCTGAGTATTCTGAACACGACCTGTATCACCATCATCGTCGTGCACGGATTGAATATCCTAACCGGATACTGCGGCCAGATCAACCTGGGCCAAGCCGCCTTTATGATGGCCGGCGGCTATACCAGCGCCATTCTGTCAACGAAACTGGGATTGTCTTTCTGGGCCTGCCTCCCCCTGGCGGCAGTCTCCTCCGGGGTGATCGGGTTTGCCTTCGGGCTCCCGGCCCTGAGAATCAAGGGGTTTTATATCGCCATGTCAACGCTGGCCGCCCAGTATGTACTCCCGTGGGTCATCATCCATCTGCCGACGATCACCAACGGGATCTTCGGCTGCCGGGCCAATTCTCCGACCCTGGGCGGGATCATCTTCAACACGGAGCAAAAATGGTTCTTTCTCATCGTGTCTTTCACCATCCTCATGAGTTTCTTTGCCAGGAATTTCCTGCGCACCAAGATCGGGAGGGCATTTATCGCCATCCGGGACAATGACGTGGCCGCCGAGATCATGGGGATCAACATCTTTCGCTATAAGGTTCTGGCCTTTGGCCTTTCTTCCATCTTTGCCGGTGTGGGGGGCTCGCTGATGGTTCATTACCTGGGGGTGGCCCAGTACGAACACTTCACCCTGCTGAATTCAATCTGGTACTTAGGGATGCTGATCGTGGGCGGCATGGGGAGCGCCATCGGGGTCATCTTCGGCGTCGTCTTTATAAAACTCTTGACCGAGCTCACCATGGCCAGTACCCCGGCTCTGGTCAATGCCTTTCCGGCGATCGCCGACACGGTGGCGGCCGCCATCGGACCCATCACCTTCGGCACGGTGATCATCCTCTTCCTCATCTTCGAACCCCGGGGGCTGGCCCACAGCTGGGCAACGCTCAAAGCTTCCATGCGCATATGGCCCTTCCCCTACTAAAAGGGGAAGGAGAAACGGAAAGGAGGGAAAACGGATGAAGGCGAAAGAAAAGGAGAACAGAGGGGGGAAAGTCCTGGGGATCCTGCTCGTATTTTTCTTTTTGATGGG
>JAPLIW010000291.1 GCA_026388915.1 Deltaproteobacteria bacterium | reverse complement strand
TCTTTTCCTGCGCAGCGAAATTCTCAAGCGGGCGGGGGATGTGGAGTACGCTGGCCCCGTCCTCGAAGTTTCCCTCCGGACTCACCCCGTAGAAGCGGCAGAAGAGGTCTCCTTCTTCCTTCCCCAGATGTCGTTTGATCTCTTCCGGCCTCCAGACGTAAAAAAGGCCTTCATGGCCCTCGCTGTCCGCGTCTTCGGCCGAGTAAAATGCCCCCTCGGGCGAGGTCATATCCCGCAGAACGTAGGTGAATATCTCCCGGGCTGCCCTCCCATATTCTTCTTTCCCCAGGGCCTGACCGGCCTCGGTGTAGGCCATGGCCAGCAGCGCCTGGTCGTAGAGCATCTTCTCGAAGTGGGGGATGAGCCACTTTTCATCCACCGAATAGCGGTGGAAGCCCAGCCCCAGGTGATCGAAAATTCCCCCCCGGCGCATGGCCTCCAGAGTCTTTTCCACCATCCTGCGGGAATCGTCTTCCCCGCTGCGGCGGTGCCACCGGAGAAGAAAGGTCAAATGGTGCGGCGTGGGGAATTTGGGGGCCCCCCCGAAGCCGCCCCAGGTCTCATCAAAAGTTCGATGAAACTGGGCGTACCCTTTTCTCAGGACTCCCTTGTCCAGGGTGGGTCCCAGAGAACTCCCCTGAACCTCCCTGCCCAGAACCTGGCGGATCTCCTCGCTGCTTTCCAGGATTTTCTCGCGACCCCCCCGCCACAGGGTGGCGATTCTCCGCAGAAGGTCGGTAAAGCCCATCAAACCCATGCGTCCCGTCCTGGGGAAGTAGGTCCCGGCGAAAAAGGGATTTCTCTCAGGGGTCATGAAGATGGAAAGAGGCCATCCCCCCTGCCCGGTCAGGGCCTGGCAGACGGACATGTAGATATGGTCCACGTCCGGCCGCTCTTCCCGGTCCACTTTGATGGACACAAAGGATTGATTCAGGAGAAGGGCTACCTCTTCATCCTCGAAGGACTCGTGGGCCATCACGTGACACCAGTGGCAGGTGGCATAGCCGATGGAGAGGAAGATAGGCTTGTCTTCCTCCCTGGCTTTTTGAAAAGCCGTCTCGCCCCAGGGATGCCAGTCCACCGGGTTTTCCGCGTGCTGCATGAGATAAGGGCTTTTCTCGCGGATGAGATGATTGGCTTTCCCCGGCTTTTTGCCCGATTCGGTCATAAGGTTCTCTTACCCACGTTCGGAGTTGGATGAAAAATCCCCCCGGACCTCCCTTTATAGCCGAGGAAGGTGGGGGGATTCACGAAGCTTCAGGATATAGATCCCTCCCGGGGGGATAAAAGGATAGCCGCCAATCCCCGGGGATCAGCCTTCCGGAGAAAAATCATCCTTGGAGGCACCGCACACGGGGCAGACCCATTCTTTGGGGAGTTTTTCAAAAGCGGTCCCGGGTTTGATCCCGCCCTCTGAATCCCCCACGGCCGGGTCGTAAACGTAGCCACAAACATTGCAGGTGTACTTTTTCATCTCATCTTCTCCTTTTTCCTTTTTTTCTGGCCTTCCGGGAAGGCGTGAAAAACTGAATCGTAGCGGAAATTTCATTCCCTTCGAAGTCGGGATTCCCCCCTTCAACTTTGATGATCTCGCAAAAAGTCTCTTGGATCGTCACCCCGGCGAAAGCCGGGGTCCAGAACATCTTGAAATAACTGGATTCCGGCTTTTGCCGGAATGACGCATTCTAGGGGGATTTGACTTTTTGCGAATCCATCACTTTTAAAGCGATAAAAATGACCCGGGAATTGGTTTCAGAAAGTGAACCGGAGGGCGAGTCCTTTAAATAAACTCTTTGAGCCCTATCTATGCCCTCTCTAGGGCTCTAAAAATATTGTATCGAATATTTTCCCGTTTGCCACGAATTTTTTGCGCCCTTCCCGGGTGAATTTCTCCCCTCTCTCCGGGGAAGGTGTGAAAAAATCGATTCAGTTCTTTTTTACGTCATTCCGGCGAAAGCCGGAATCCAGTGTTTTCAAGGTGTTACGAACTTACTGGACCCCGGTTTTCACCGGGGTGACGGCTGAAAACCAATTTTTTCACAGC
>JAPLIW010000002.1 GCA_026388915.1 Deltaproteobacteria bacterium | reverse complement strand
CCTATGGCAATTTTCAATACTCATAAGGTTGGCCATTTGGGGTTGCTTTATAAGAGGTCGAGACTACGGGTCAAGATCGGCGAGCCGTTCGATTATAAAGACAAGGCTTTTCAGCTTCCAGCGGAAAGCGGCATCAAAATTTTGATGGGGGAGATTGAAAAAACTTACAAGGAAACACCGACACGTCGTCTTCAGCATCCCGAAAATCCTGCGCCGGTACTTCCTCTATGACCGGAATCTTCTTCCCGATCTGAGTCGTTGCGCCTGGGAATCCCTGAAGCTTTTTCTTCAGGAGGCGTTGCCGGAGAGGAATCCCGTCCCAGGTGCCGTCATTGCCATCCAGACTTTTGGCGACTTCGTTTGCTTTAGTTCATGCGTTCGGCCAAAGGCCCCTTCGGTTTTCCAATTCCTTTGAAATCGATGTAATGTCTGCTGCCCGATCGGATAGCTTCATTCACAATCACCACGGTTCCAATGTTTGTTTCAAACTGGGGCTGGTTCATAGGCCAATACTTCTCTGTTATACCGCTGCCAGACCAGTCGCGCAATCCAACAGAAGGGGAATTATAGGTTATGGTAACCGGTATCTCCAAAAATCCAGAAATCATAATGCCTTTCCATTTTCCCATCGTCCACTCTCCTCACGTATTTGGGTGATATTATAACCGATTGGCGAGGTGGACTCAACAACAATCCGGCACCGCCCATAATCAGCATCAATCGACGCTAATTTTGCAACCCGCCGCATAGCCCGCCACAAGAAAAGCAAGGGGGGAAATGGGGTAGGTTGTTGACTAGCTTATGTGGGAAAGAAATTGCGCGGCAGTTGGGCGTTCCGACTTCTGCTATTTCCCAGATCTTGCGAAGAAGGCTGGAGACTTAGTCAACCTAGTCAACAGAGTCCCCAAAATGCCTTAGGTAGTATTTATTTCAGGATTCCCAGACGTTTGTAATGTTTGCTTATATCTCAATAATCCCAATTGAATTGAATTTGGCAGGCCTTCGCGTATTCTTCATGCCTCCCACTTCGGAAGCTCGTATCCGCCCTCTCTAAGCAACTCTAACTCCTCTTGGGTGGCAGACTCTAGAAAAAACTCTGCCTCTTCCGGCTTGAAGGGTTCATCGTTTACTAGCAAGACAGGAAGTCCGTCCCGGCTCACCGGATATTCCCTGGTCAGCTCCCCTTGAACTGATTCGCCCTCAAAGGTTCTTAATTTCAAAAAACTCTCCTTTAGTCAAGGAAAACGGGTCTTCTCCGCCCGGTCTATCTATTTACCTCCCTCGCCCCTCGCAAATATCTGAATGCCTTGCGTGGTCTTGCCGGTTTTTGATGTATTTCTCGGCTAGAGCCTTATCTTTTATTACCAGCAGGTTCTCTGCGTCCTTTTCCTCAGTTGCCCGCTTGAAAATGAAGCTACAAATGATAACTGTTTTCCCCCCTCATTATAGGAGGAAATGTACGCCTTGTTTGAAGTGGCTGGAGAAGGCGTTAATCTGTTATTCGATTTTCTTCGCAACCTTAAGCTCAATCATTTCGCCAAGAAATTTCGCAAGGACATCGATAAGCGTCCTTTCTTCCAGGTAGAAGGGCCCTTCATCTTTTGCTGGTTTTTCCTGGAGATAACTTACTTCCAAAATACCTTTGGGCTCGCCATTAACCAGGATTTCGGCGGTCTGCCTCCACGGCGTCTCTTTGAAATTATCCGTTTTGTATTCCTTACCTTCAAGAATAATTTGCACACAGGTATCCTCCGGATACTGCCACCCAGTCGGGATGAGCTTCACAATATCATGG
>JAPLIW010000935.1 GCA_026388915.1 Deltaproteobacteria bacterium | reverse complement strand
AATATAGCCCCCTGGGGGCAGACATGAAAGCAAACCCCGCAACCCTCACAGGCAATGGGGTCCACCCGGAAATCCTCGATGGCCTCAAACCGGCAGGCCTCAACGCATTTTCCGCACCGATCGCATTTTTCCGGATCGATCCGGGCGACCTGCGAGGCCACGAAAGGCTCCCGGCTCTGGATTTTGGGCTTTAAAAGCAGGTGAAGATCGGCCGCGTCCACATCGGCGTCCACCAGGACCGTCCGCTTGACCAGAGCGGCCAGCGAGGCCAGGATGGTCGTCTTGCCGGTTCCGCCCTTTCCGCTGATCACCGTAATCTCTTTCATGGCTTTTCCTCTTCGCAGCTCCCGTCGCAGGAATGCAACTGGAAAAGAAACCCCTGCTGGGCCTTGAGCTGCTCGTATTCTTCCTCAGTCTTCACGATGCCCTCGCGTAACATGTACTTCTTTAAAAGGTAATCCGCGATGGCCTGCTGCAAAGCCTGGAGGCCGAGGAGGGAACAATGCTGCTTCCGCTTGGGCAAACCCCCGAGCGCCTGGATGATGTCGTCATCCCTGAGGGAAAGGGCCTCGTTGAAGGTTTTGCCGATGGTCATTTCGGTCATCACGCTGGAAGTGGCGATGGCTCCGGCGCAGCCTTGGATGAGGTACTTGACCTCCCGCAGGCGGTCTTCCTGATCATCTACCCGGATGGTTACCTCGATATAATCCCCGCAGGTCGGGTCCCCGAAGGATCCCTTCCCGTCCGGCTTTTCCACCTGCCCCACATTTCGAGGATTGCGAAAGTGTTCCAGGGCTTTTTCCGTGTAAACGATCGGTTCGTAAAAACCCGATCCCGCGGATTCTTCTTTTTTATAGATTTCTTTCCAATCCATCCCGACTCCGGCTGGGACCGATCTCCTGTATCTTTTGAAAAAGGGAAAGGAAAAGTTCCCGGTATTCGGGAATTTTCTCGACCACGATTTCCCCCCGGGAATAGACTTCGGCGATCCGGCGGTCATGGGGCAACTCACCCAGGAGGGGAACGCCCTCTTTTTGGCAATACGATTTCACTCTTCCATCTCCCAGATCTGCCCGATTGATGAAGACGCCCAGAGGAATCCCGAGGGCTCTCACCATCTCCACGGCCAGTTCAAGGTCGTTCAACCCGAAGGGAGTATCCTCCGTGACCAGGAGGCAGAAATCACTGCCCCGCACCCCCTCGATGACCGGGCAGGAGGTTCCGGGGGAACAATCCAGGATCACCGTTTTCTTTCGATCGATCAGCTTCTTCTCCTCCCGGATGATGGGAGTGGGCATGGGTTCACCCACGGTTAGAATTCCCTGGACGAAAGAAAGCCCGTTTTGACTTCCTTCCTGAATGACGCCGATCTGCCGCGGGTTTTCCCGGATGGCCCGTTCGGGGCAAAGGAGGCTGCAGCCCCCGCAACCGTGGCAGAGCTCGGGGAAGATTAAAATCTGGTTCTTGACCACGGCCAGGGCGTTGAACCTGCAAACTTCCGCGCATTTCCCGCAATAGGTGCATAGGGTTTCATCCACG
>JAPLIW010000605.1 GCA_026388915.1 Deltaproteobacteria bacterium | reverse complement strand
TGTAGCCCCGGTACTGGGTGGACACGGGTTTCCCCCAGTCGGACCGGTGGTCCAGAAAATCTCTCTCGGTCAAAAGGCCGCCGTTTTCCCGGGCGAAGCGGACGATCTCCCGGCCAATCTCCCCCCGGTAGAATACATCTCTCCCCTCGCGGGTGATCTTTTCCAGAGAAGAAGCCAGACCGGGATTGGTCAGAACGTCGCCCGGCCGGGGGGCTTTTCCTCCGGGGAGAAAGAGGCTTTTGGAACTGGAGTAGCGGGAGAGTTCGCCGATCGCCTCCTGGATCTTGAAGCTGAGGACGTGGCTGACGGGATACCCCCTGCGGGCATAGGCGATCGCTGTTTCGAGGAGCGCGGCCATGGGCAGTTTGCCATGGCGCCGGTGGGCCTCAAACCAGCCGTCCACGGCCCCGGGGACAGTCACGGTCAATGGACCCCGGACGGGCATGGAATTCATTCCCGCCTTTTTGTAACTATCGATTGAAGCTGCATGGGGAGAACGGCCGCTGGCGTTCAGGAAGACCAGGTCCTTTTTGCCAGCGTCGTAGATGAGCCAGAAGGCATCCCCGCCGATCCCGCACATGTGGGGGTAGACGACGTTGAGGACGTCCACCGCCGTCCCCCCTTTTTTCAGAACATCCACGCCGGCCTGGGAAGCGAGATAATGGGGAGAGGCCACCATCCCGTGTGGAGCCATGGTCAGAGGACGGTACCTTTGGGGAAATGTTTCCGGGGTTTTGTACATCAGGAGCTCCTCTCTAGAGATAAAAGTACCTTACGTGCGCTCAAGCGCCTCAAATTTTAGTAAGTAGTAAGTTGTAAGTAGTCAGTCGTTTTTGCTCCGAACTCCGCGTGCGCACGCCGCTGCCTGCCCCTACATTCCGCCCGCAAGCGGACCGCAGACAGCCGACCGCCGTTCCGGAGCTGCGGTCGTCGGTCCGCGGTCGTCGGTCATTTCCTGCATTCCGCAATTATTTGTCCGGAGCTTTCATTCCGCATTCCTCCGTGGGGGGATGGAAGAATTCAAAGACCGTCTGCGCATCCTTCCGGGTCAGGGACTCCATCTGGCTGAGCCCTTCCACCGTGGCTTCCTGAATTTTTCGCAGGCTTCCGAAACCCTGCAGAAGAGCTTTCTTCTTTACCTTCCCGATCCCGGGAATTTCGTCCAGGATCGTCCGCAGCCCGCGGCTGCCCCGCAGCTTCTTATGATAGGTGATGGCAAACCGGTGGGCTTCGTCGCGGATCCGCTGCAGGTAGTGCAGAGCGCCGGAATGCCCGAGGAGGATGGGGTCTTTCACGTTAGGCAGATAGATTTTATCGGCGGTCTTCTCGGCGATTCTCTTCGGAATCGGCCCTTTGTCCTTGGCCAGCCCGACGGCGGACAGGTCCCGCAGGCCGAGTTCATCCAGCACCGCCAGGGCCACGTTGAGTTGACCTTTGCCCCCGTCGACGACAAGCAGGTCCGGCTTTTCCTCGTCGAGCTCCAGCTTGCTGTACCTTCGTTTCAGGATCTCATACATCATACCATAATCGTCGGGAAAAGAGGGGGCGTGAACTCTATAATGGCGGTACTGGGAACGATCCGGTTTCCCGTCCCGAAAACTTACCCTGGAGCCCACGGCCAGGGTCCCGAAGAGGTTGGAAATGTCGAAACATTCAATCCGGTGAGGCAGGCTTCTTAACCTTAATTTTTCTTTCAGCTCCTGAAGGAGGAGGGAAAGATTTTCCGTTTCGTCGACCTTTTTCTGGAAGGCATGCTCGGCGTTTTTTTGGGCCATCTCCACGAGACTCTTCTTATCCCCCCGCTGGGGAACATGGACTTCCACTTTTGCCCCCCTCTTTTCGGAAAGCCACTCCGTGAGGAGGGGCTCATCCTCGAGGGGAAGGGGAAGGAGAACCTCATGGGGAATCGAGGGTTCTTCGGCGTAGTACTGGCGCAGAAAAGCGGCCAGGGCTTCCTCCTCCGGGAGGTTGATCCGGGAGAAGTGAAAGGATTTGTTTCCCACCAGAATTCCCCGCCGGAAGAAAAGGATCTGGAACTCCCAGACGTTCCCCTGGCGATGGAAGGCAAAGACGTCCTGGTCGTTGGGAGTCTGGGAGACGGCTTTCTGCTTCTCCAGGGTTTGTTCGATGGCCGCGATCTGGTCCCGGATGCGGGCCGCCTCCTCGAAGTGGAGGGTGCCCGAGGCCTCCGTCATCCTCTCCTGCAGGAGCTTGATTAACTGGGAGTTTTTCCCCTCGAGGAAGAGGATGACTTCCTGAACCAGGTCCGCGTATTTTTCCGGGGAAACCAGCCCGCAGCAGGGTCCCAGGCATTTCTTGATCTGGTAGTTCAGGCAGGGGCGGGAGCGGTTCCGGAAATTGGAGTCGCTGCAGGTGCGTAGGGGAAAGAGGCTGCGCAGAATCCGGAGGGTCTCCTTCACCGCGGCACTGGAGGCATAGGGGCCGAAATAGCGCGCTCCGTCCCGTTTCACCTTGCGCACCAGAGTGAGTTTGGGGAATTTTTCCTGGACGCTGAACCTAAGGCTGAAGTAGGTTTTGTCGTCTTTTAAATCAATATTGTGGCGGGGCTTGTGCTTCTTGATCAGGGTGTTTTCCAGGATGAGGGCTTCTTTTTCGGTATCCGTAAGGATGGTTTCCACCTGGCGGACTTTGGGCATGAGGAACCGGAGGGAGAGGCGGGCGTCACCGGATTTCCCGAAATAGGTCCTCACCCGGTTGCGCAGGTTCTTGGCCTTCCCGATGTACAGCACCTTTCCGGCCTGGTCCTTCATCAGGTAGACGCCGGGGCCGGTGGGAAGGGTTGAAATTTGATCTTCTAGATTCGGGAGGTCCATTCTGGTTGCCCTTAATTTGTTACTGGTTACTCGTTGTGGGTTCCTGGTTGCTCGTTACGGATTACAGCTCATCGGTTGAAAGGGAATTTAACGAGCCACGAGGAACGAGTAACGTGTAACCAGTAACGAGATCACGCCCGAGCCCCTGCGGGGCTTCCTTCCCGGGAGCCCAGTTCCATCTCCTGCAGGTTCTTGATCCGGTCCCTCAGCTCCGCGGCCCTTTCGAAGTCGAGCCGCGAGGCGGCCTCGCGCATCTCTTTTTTCAGCCGGGCGAGGAGCTTCGGGATCTCGAAGAGAGAGACGTACTCTTCGGGCTTTTCCGCGGCCATGGGAATGGTGACGTAGTCCGCTTCGTAAATGGACTGCAGGATGTCCGGGATGGCCTTGCGAATCGACTCGGGAGTGATCCCGTGCTTGCGGTTGAAGGATTCCTGGATCTTCCGCCGCCGGTCGGTCTCGCGGATGGCCTTCTTCATCGAATCGGTCGACCTGTCCGCGTAAAGGATCACCTGCCCGGCGACGTTGCGGGATGCCCGGCCGAAGGTCTGAATGAGAGAGGTCCCCGAGCGCAGGAATCCTTCCTTGTCGGCATCCAGAATGGCCACCAGGGAAACTTCGGGGAGATCCAATCCTTCCCGCAGCAGGTTGATGCCGATGAGGACATCGAACTTCCCCAGGCGCAGGTCGCGGAGAATCTCCGTTCTCTCCAGCGTCTGGATGTCCGAGTGGAGGTATTTGACCTTGATTCCCAGGTCGGCGTAGTAGGAGGTCAGGTCTTCGGCCATGCGCTTGGTCAGGGTGGTAACCAGGACCCGTTCTCCTCGGCCGACCCGGGCCTGGATTTCGTTCAGGAGGTCGTCCACCTGGTACCGGGCGGGTTTGACCTCAACCTTCGGGTCGATCAGGCCCGTGGGGCGGATGATCTGCTCCACCACGCGACCCTGAGACTTTTTCATTTCGTAGGCGGCGGGGGTGGCGGAAACGTAGACCACCTGGGTCGCCCGGGCTTCGAACTCTTCGAAGGAAAGGGGTCGGTTGTCCAGGGCCGAGGGCAGGCGGAATCCGAACTCCGCCAGGGTTTCTTTCCGCGTCCGGTCGCCCCAGTACATTCCGTTCAGCTGGGGAACGGTGATGTGGCTTTCATCGATGAAATAGAGGGAGTCTTTGGGGAAATAATCCAGGAGGGTGTAGGGAGGCTCTCCGGGCTTCCGGCCGTCCAGGTGGCGGGAGTAGTTCTCGATTCCCGTGCAGTATCCCATCTCCTGCAGCATTTCGATGTCATAGTTGGTCCGCTGTTCCAGGCGCTGGGCCTCCAGGAGCTTCTTCTGAGATTCAAACTGGGCGAGCCGCTCGACCAACTCTTCCCGGATGGATTGGATGGCCCGGCGCAGCCGGTCCTGGGGGGTCACGTAATGGCTCCCGGGGAAGATGGTGACCTGCTTCAGCTTGCTCAGGATTTTTCCCCGGAGGGGGTCGATCTCGGAGATGGAGTCCACCAGGTCGCCGAAGAATTCGATCCGGATGGCCTTGTTCTCCTCATAAGCGGGGAAGATCTCCAGGACGTCTCCCCGGACGCGGAAGGTCCCCCGGTGAAAGTCGTAGTCGTTCCGTTCGTACTGGATTTCCACGAGACGGGCCAGGACCTCATCGCGGGAGATCTCCTTTTGGTCTTCCATGAGAACGATCATCCCCTGGTAGGTTTCGGGGGAACCCAGCCCGTAGATACAGGAGACCGAGGCGACGGCGATCACGTCCCGTCGGGTGAGGACGGAGTGGGTGGCCGAGTGGCGCATCTTGTCGATAAGGTCGTTGATGGAGGCGTCTTTTTCGATGTAGGTGTCGGTGGTCGGAATGTAGGCCTCCGGCTGGTAATAATCGTAGTAGCTGATGAAATACTCCACCGCGTTTTCGGGGAACAGGGATCGGAACTCCTGGAAGAGCTGAGCCGCCAGGGTCTTGTTGGGGGCGATGACCACGGTGGGCTTCTGCACCCGCTCGATCACCTGGGCCATGGTGAAGGTCTTCCCCGACCCGGTGACTCCGAGGAGCACCTGATGGGGCTGCCCTTGTTTCAGCCCCCGGGTGAGCTTTTCAATGGCCTGGGGCTGATCCCCCTGGGGTTTGAATGGCGAGACGATTTTGAAGTCGGGCATAAGAACTGGTTGCTGGTTGCTCGTTGCTCGTTACTGGTTGCTCGTTGATGGATCCTGGTTTCTCGCTGCTGGATCCTGGATTCTAGATTCTGGATTCTGGATGGGGATAACGGATCCATTCATATTTCTATTTTAAACCATCCGGGGTTGCCGGGGAAGTCTATGATCGGGTGAATACCGGAGGGCCCTGTAGGGGCGATTCATGAATCGCCCCTACGTTTCCGGATGCAAAAACTTTCGGTACCTTTGCAGGCGGTAAATAACTTTGGTGGCGCGGTCGATAGTGGGGAAGACGGGAATCCCCTTCTGCCGGAGCTTTTGCACCAGCGTCTGGCGCTTGGTGATGAATTCCGGTTTGTCCTGCTCCAGGGGGGGGATGACGATAACCAGGGGTTTCTCCAGCTCCCGGCGGATCTTGGCCATTTCGGCAGCGATATTGCCCGGCCAGTCCAGGTGGGGGGTGAATTGCTGGAAGTACTCGGTGATTTGGTAGAGAAGAAGAACGTCAATATTCGGGTCCGTGGCGGTGAGGCGGATCGATTGGCTGTAAACCTGGGGGAAGAAGCCCATGAATCCAAGATCCACCGGGTTCTTGCAGCTGGTATTGGCCTCGGGAATGTTCTTGGCGATTTTCTCTTGGGTCTCCTTTTCCAGGATGGGAACCTCCAGAGAATTCCGGGCGCAGATGTCGGTCATCTCCACGGAACTTCCCCCTCCCACGACTACAATCCCCACCCGGGGGCTTCGGGGCAAATCCAGGGTGAGGCAGGAAAAGGCGGCGTCGGCCATCTCTTCCAGATCATCCACCAGGATGACTCCCAGCTGATGGATGGCTTTCACCCAGATCTGGGAATAAGAGGCCAGGGCTCCGGTGTGGCTGAAGGCCGCCCGGGCTCCGACTTCGGTCGCCCCCCCCTTCATGATAATCAGGGGTTTCCTGCGGGCCACCTCCCGGATGGTTTGAGAGAATTCTTTCCCGCCCTTGGCCTGTTCCACGTAGGCGCAGATGACCCGAATCTGCGGGTCTTCCGCATAATAGCGGAGGACCTCTTGAACCGTCAGGTCACATTGGTTCCCGAGGGAGAGAATCTTGTTGAAATGAATTCCCCGGGAACCTGCCAGGGTTTTATAGGTGATGCTGTGGCCGCCGGATTGGGAGACAAAACCCACGTTGCCCGGCTCCCGCGGCTTTTCTTCCATGATGAAGGTGAGGCCGCTTTCCGGGCAATAGGGGCCGATGCAATTGGGGCCGATGAGCCGGGTGGGTCCCTGCCGGACCAGGGTTTTAATTTCCTCCTCCAGCTCCGGGTGCCCGCCTTCGGTGAATCCCGAGGAAAAAATAACCGCGAATCGAACCCCTTTCTGTACGCAGTCCGCCACAATGGGCGGAACATAAGGAGCGCGCAGCGTGATGATGGCCAGGTCTATGGGTTCCGGGATTTCCTGGAGGCGGGAGAAGGCCTTGTGGCCGCCAACCTCGCGATAGTTGGGATTCACCGGGTAGAGCCTTCCGGGAAACCCGGACTTCAACAGGGCCTGGAAGAAAGGAAACCGGTCTCCCTTCACTTCCGGCGAGGCTCCCACGACCGCGACGCTGTCCGGGTAGAAGAGTTTGTGCAGGGAAGGATCCTTCCTCTCCCCTGATGAAAATGTTTTCCTCATGGTCCTCACTTGGAAAATGCCAAAAAATATTTCCCCTCCCCTGGGGGGTAGGGAATCATCTGCATCTTTATGGTTGGCGGGTGCCGCGAGCCGATTCTGTTGAATTACTTTGGAGAAGAGGTCAACTCCTGGGATCTCTTCCGGAATTTCTCCGCTTCTTCGGGTTTTCCCAGGGCATCGTAAAGGTAGGCGATTTTTTCGAGGTCGTAAAGAATGCGCTCTTTCAGGCCGAGGGATTCGTTAATCCTCC
>JAPLIW010000385.1 GCA_026388915.1 Deltaproteobacteria bacterium | reverse complement strand
AATACAAAGCGTCTTTGATCTTTGCCCATGATCGCAGGGCGATTCATGAATCGCCCCTACAACCAGGGTTTCGAATCACGACCCTGTGTATACAATACCATTTCCCTGCTAAGGGGCAAGGGAAAATGAAAAAACCTAATGGGACACAGATAAACACAGATGAACACAGATTTATAGAGCGCCGCATAAGTAATGCAACAATTAGGGTAAAAAGGGGGGAAGTTTGGACTGCTGGATGCATCCGCGCAAGAGACGCTGGGAGGCAGCCAGCCCGC
The DNA here is from genome assembly GCA_026388915.1 of Deltaproteobacteria bacterium. GTDB lineage: Bacteria > Desulfobacterota > SM23-61 > SM23-61 > SM23-61 > SM23-61. The sequence continues at coordinate 3,199 of JAPLIW010000385.1, read as the reverse complement.
AGATTTCGTCGGACAGGACATCCATCAATTCCTCTTGTGTATCCGGACGGCCATTGGCCAAGGTTCCCTTGAGGTGATTCCACACGCCTTCATCCGGATTCAGTTCGGGGGCGTACGGAGGAAAGGGCTCCAGATGCAAACGAGTCGTGCGGGTGAGAAGCTCCTGCACGGGTTCACCACGATGAGCCTTGCCATTATCCAGCAGAACGATCAAATGTCCGTGTACCTGGTGTAACAGATGGCGGAGGAACGCGACCACTTCTTCGCTTTGGATATTGTCCTCATACAGTTGGCAGTACAGCGTACAATGAAAGCGCTTCGGGCTGACGGAGATGCCAGAGATGGCCGAGATGCGGTCGTGACTATACCGATGATGCAAAACCGGTGTTTGCCCCACAGGGCTCCACGTTTTACGGACCGAAGGGATCAAGAGGAAGCCCGATTCGTCGACAAAGACGAGATGGGCTGCCAGCCTTGCGGCGTTTTTTTTACCCGGGGCCAGACGGATCGTTTCCATTCGGCGATGGCCGGCTCGTCGCGCTCCAGGGCCCGACGTTCCGGCTTCTGGTGGCTCCAGCCCATCTGGTGCAGGAGCTTGCCGACGTGATTGCGATGGTATCTCACTCGAAGATGACGTTCGATCACCTCGACAATTCGTTGGGTGGTCCACAACTCTGTCCGGTATCCGTCCGCCCGGGCCCCTTTTACCAAGAGGCGAACCAGTTGCTTTTTCTGCTTCGGGGTCAGCCGGGGTGGCCGACCCGGCGCGGGCTTGGCCTTCAGGGCATCTGGCCCGCCGGATCGCATCGCATTTCGCCAACGGAGAACACTGCTGGCGTGGCAACCTATGCGGCGGGCGATTTCATGAAGGGAGAGCTTCTGTTTGAGCAAGGCAACCGCACGGCATCTGCGCTCTTCCAGGGATTTGGGAGAACCTTGAGGTCGCATGGAGACACCCCCTATCAAGATATCTCCATTGTATTGCATTACTTATGCGGAAGTCAATAATCCTAAAAACGAATATACCGGAGCGAAATCAGTTATCCATTATGAGAATCCGGGTAGTTCATTGGGAAGTTCATCAGCGAGAAAAGCTCGTATTGACATGTCCGGCGCCCTTCACCATCTCATGATCCGGGGGATCGAACGAAATAAGATCTTTCGGGATGATCAAGATCGGGACAATTTTTTGGACCGGCTGGGCAAGATTCTGGTCGAAACGAAAACCCCCTGTTACGTCTGGGCTTTACTCCCGAATCACGTGCATCTTCTCCTGCGAACCGGTCGGAGTCCGTTGGCTACAGTGATGGGGAGGCTTCTGACGGGTTATGCCGTTACATTTAATCACAAATACAAAAGGCACGGCCAACTCTTTCAGAACCGGTATAAATCGATTCTCTTCCAGGAAGACCCCTACCTATTAGAATTGGTTCGCTATATCCATATGAATCCGCTCCGAGCAAAAGTGGTTCTGGATTATTCGGGCAAGTATGTCCGGATGGTTCCTGCCCGGAGTGTATTTTGTTATTGGGCGGTAAGAGAGCTTGGAATGAGGGAAACGGAGATAGCTCAGAGGTTGAAAGTAACCCAGCCGGCGGTATCCATCTCCGTAAGAAGGGGGGAGCAAATCGCTAAAGAAAAAAGACTTGTTATCTTGGGGGAGTAGATATTTATATTTTTATGGACGTCCCCTAGCCACGTCCGTCCCCTAGCCACGTCCCTAGCCACGCACGTCCCCTAGCACGCAAACGTTAGTGCGCCGATGAAGCCAGGCAGGGAGTGGTGGAGGAAACAGGAAAGGCTTTATCCGGGGAGAGAGCCCAAAGCAAGAATTGATTCATTTGAGGTTCATACCTTTCCCACAGGTGGCGGAGCTCTAAAAGGGGAGTATCGTGCCAATCCGCCCGAAGGTCGACCAGAGGCCAAGTTTGGCGGTCAACAACGAGCAATCCTGCCGAACGCACGGGACTAACCTCACCGCCGGCTTCGAGGCCTTTTTCAAGGGCAGAGAGGAGGCGGACGGGGAGGGAATGGTCCGGAAATTTCTCAAAAGCCGTAACCATCTCCCGCGGCACCTCCGGACGGGTCAGCAAATTGCCGACGGCAACACAGTTGTCCCCCACGGCGGAGGCGCATATGGGAAGAGCCATCTCCCCCGTGTGGAATGAGGCCTCTCCCTTGGCGTCTATGGCGGCGATCTGGCGGTAAGCCGGAAATTTATTCTCTTCCACGACTCGTCTTACGGTTTGCGCCGCGCTCAATCCCTCGGACAGCAAATCCAGGGCTCTCTGCCCGATGGCCGGGTCGGTGAAATTTTGGGTCAAAACGGCGCCCACACCGGGCCGAGCCCAGCAACACCGGCTGGCGACACATATGCTGGAACTAGTAATGGCCATACCCAGCATGCCGGTTCGGCTGCACCGCCCGGCGATGGAAAAGGTCATACTAAAGCTCCTCTTCAGGAATCACCGCGTCCACATCGATCTCCATGAGCAGCTCGGGCTTGGCGAGGGCCTGGACGATAAGGCCGGTGGAAACCGGATAAACCCCTTTCAGCCATTTGCCGATGACCCGGTACACAGGTTCTCGATAGGCCCGGTCGGTAATGTAGACCGTCACCTTACAGATGTGGTCCGGCTTGGCGCCCGCTTCTTCCAGCAGGATCTTGACGTTTTTCATGGCCGTCTCGGTCTGCGCGGCCGGGTCCCCGATTCCCTGAATATGCCCATCGAAATCCATTCCCGTCTGGCCGCGCAGAAAGACGAGGTTTCCCGCCCGGACCGCCATGCACAGATCATTGTCCAGCTTCTGTTCCGGGTACATATCCTTGGTGTTAAACTTCCGCAGCCTGATGTGGGCCATATCGCCCCTCCTTTGATCTAAAACTCAGAAATCCGGCTACAGCTTTCGGGCCGCCTCATCCCCGCCGTGAATCGCTTCCAGAATTCTCCGAGCCTCCCGGCAGTCGCCAACCTCGTAAAATTCAGGGGCTGTTCCTTGAAAAGAGCGGGAAAGGGCGGAGTTGGGCGCCGATCCGGCGGACAAGATAATCGTGTCGGCTTCAATGAACTGCCTCTTTCCGCCGGAGTCAACGATCTCCACGCCTTCTTTTTTGATTCGCTCTTCTTTCACGCCGGTATGAACCCGAATGCTTTTTAGGCTGATTTGCCTGTCCAGAACCTTCCGGATGTGGGAAAAA
>JAPLIW010000930.1 GCA_026388915.1 Deltaproteobacteria bacterium | reverse complement strand
ATTGATCAATGAATAATGATGAATGGCCGACTGACCCCTGACTACGGATCATTTTATGACCAGCTGAATTTTCTGCGAAAATCTGCGTTCATCTGCGTCCCATTCATTCACGGAAGTTGGGACAGGAATTCCTTGACCTGGTATTCACATTCCTGGGTCACCAGGTTGACTTTGGTTTTTCCATCCTCCACGCAGACCGTGGCGTTCACATACCCTCCGCCTCCCGAAAAGGATATGCAGGAGGGATTCTCTTCAGTGACTTCCATCCCCTGCCCTCCTTGTCCGAAATATCTCTTCAGCCGGGCCATCAATTCTTCCGGCTTCAACCTGCTTTTTCCTTCGATGTTGATCACCTTGGATCCCCCCCTTTAAGAAAATGGGTAATCCTTGATCCTAGTATTGCACCCATCCTCACTATCTGTTTAGATGATTTTCCTTGATCCTGGATCCTGATTCCTGGTTCCTGCCTCCTTCTTCTTTTCGCCTTTTCCTGCCCCCTACACCCTGCCTTATTTCGGCCTTTTCCAGAACGGCCCGGTCTTGCCGATTTCCTTCATCGTCTGGACCAGCTCCATTCCATACTCACGAATGTGCGAGACCCATCCGGGGTCGAGTCTTTTGCGGAAATAGCTGCCGGAGAAAAGCTTGACCAGAGCAGGCATCGAGAGGATCCCTTCCTCGGTAGCCGGGTCGAACCGCGCCCAGTTGCGGATGTGCTCTTCCGACCGGAAGAGGTTCATGGTGCTTCAGGCATAGGGAACGTTTTCCCCCCATCGCCAGAAGGGTACGGCCACGTAGCCCAGCAACCCTTCCGGATCCGCCCGCAGGATCTGCCCGTCCCGAATCTCCACCCGCATCGGGAGCCCGCAATCCAGACATGGAGCGTCAATCTGTACCAATTTTCCGGGGAATAGCCAGCAAACTGCCAGCGATTCGAACCCTCACTGGCCAAACCATTTCTGCTGCCCATCCACGGTGATCCGGTACTGGGTGGGGAGATGATTGAACGGGGCAAAGGAGGTGATGTAATCCGTCCCAGGAAAGAGCCAGCCCGGAACTCCCGCGGCAAAAAGCTCCCGCAGAAGCCCCCGCCCCTCCTCCACGGGAATTCCCATCTCCGAGGCGATCTCCGTGTAGTGCGGGGCCTGCCCCGTGTCAATCATCCGCTTCAGGATGAGTTGAAACACTCGGTCCAGAATTTTCAGGTCTGCCATTGTGCCTCCTTTCTAAGTACCGTAAGTCGTAAGTCGTGAGTCGTAAGTAGTAGATTGCCCGTTGTCCGTTTTGCGTTTCCCATTGCCCGTCTCTTTTTTCCCCGGCGTGTCGCCTTTTTCGTATGTTCGCATAATTCTCGAGTCGTCTTACTAGGCTGGCGCTATGAGCTATGAGCCATGAGCTATCAGCTATCAGTTTTCCGCCATCCGCCTTTTCCTGCCCCCTGCACCCCGCACCCTGCACCCTGCTTTTATTCTTTGTTCAGTTCCATGGCCTTCTGAAACGCCTTCTCCATGTCCGGCAGCCGGGTGATCTCCGGAACGACCTGGATATAGCGGATGGTCCCCTTTTTATCCACCAGCCCGACGGAGCGGGCCAGGAGCATGGTCTTTTCGGTCAGGAGTCC
>JAPLIW010000143.1 GCA_026388915.1 Deltaproteobacteria bacterium | reverse complement strand
AAATCGGGGATCCGAACAGCCCGAACACGTGGACCGTGGAAAGGATCTTTCGGCATTTCCCCATGCTGGAAAAAAGAGCCCAGCAGCAGGGGAGGTTGTTGTCCGGGGGAGAACAGCAGATGCTGACCATCGGTCGATCCTTGATGGGCAATCCCTCACTCCTGCTGGTGGACGAACCGACCGAAGGCCTGGCTCCCCTCCTGGTGAAGGAGGTGCGGGATATCCTGGAGGAGATCAACAAGGCGGGGGTTTCAATCCTGCTGGTGGAGCACAATATTAAAGTAGCCCTGTCCCTGGCTGACCGGGTCTACCTGATGGGCAAGGCCCACATCGGGTTTGCGGGAACCGTGGCGGAATTAGAGGCGAACCCGGAGACCAAAGCGAAGTACCTGGAAGTCTGAAAGACAGGATTCAGGTCACAGGATTCAGGTTTCAGGTAAAGGCTTCAGTTAACAATGGTTTTCTGAGCATGAGACCTGGATCCTGATTCCTGAATCCTGGATCCTGAAACCTATCCTTTATTTATATCCCATCTTCTTTTCCACGTCATAAAGCGCCTTGTCGAGGGCCTTGATTCCGTCTTCCACTTCGCTTCGCGTGATGGTCAGAGGAGGGGCGAACTCCAGGGCGTTGGACATTCCCCGGAAGATCACTCCATGATCCCGTCCGGCCAGGGTCAGCTGGAAGGTGATGGCGTCCTTGGCAGGGAAGGGAGTTTTCTTCTTCTTATCCTGCACGATCTCCAGGGCGCACCATAGCCCGATACCGCGGGCTTCCCCGGCGATGGGATGTTTCTGCAGGCTTTTCAGGCCTTCCAGGAAGTACTTGCCCATCTCCGCGGAGTTCTTCACCAGGTTCTCCCTTTCGATGATTTCCAGGGTCTTCATCGCCGCCGCGCAGCATACCGGATGGTTGCCATAGGTATGGAGGTGGAGGAAGGCGGGGATTGCGTCGGCGATCTTCTTGGTCGTTGCCGCCGCTCCGAGGGGGGCGTAGCCGGCGGTTAGCTGCTTGGCCATGGTCATGATGTCCGGTTTGATGTTGTAGTGCTGGCAGCCGAACATTTTGCCCGTCCGGCCGAAGCCCACGATCACTTCATCGATGATCAGAAGGACCCCGTATTTGTCGCAGATCTGCCGGATCCGGTCGAAATAGCCGGCGGGAGGGGGAAGCGCCCCCACCCCCTGCATGACCGTCTCGGCGATGAAGGCGGCGACGAGATCCGGGCCCTCAAACTGGATCAGGGAATCCAGGGCATCGGCGCAGGCCAGGTCGCAGGCCGGGTAAGTCAGATTTATGGGACAGCGGTAGCAATAGGGGGGGATGAGGAATACATGCCCCGGAACCAGGGGGGCCATTACGTTCCGCATGGGGTTCAAGAATCCCAGGGCGCTCAAGGCCCCCATGGTCTGCCCGTGATAGGCCATCTGGCGGGAGACGATTTTGAAGCGTCTCTGTTTGTTGGCGTAGTAGTGGTACTGCCGGGCGATCTTGAAGGCGGATTCCACGGCCTCGGACCCGTCGCAGACGAAACAGGTCGTTTTGAGCTCCCCGGGGTAGATGGAGGCCAGCTTCTTGGCCAGCTGGACCGCCGGGGTGGTGATGAAAAACCCGGGCGTGAAGTAATGCAGTTTCACCGCCTGATCGTACATCGCCTTGGCCACCTCTTCCCGGCCGTAACCGATGGCGTTGGGCCGGGTGTTGCCGGCCATCAGGTCCAGGTACTTGTTTCCCCCTTCATCGAAAACGTAGTCTCCCTCCCCCCGGACGATGACCGGGACCTTGCCGTCCCGGATGTCCTGCTTGCCCGTATTATGGATAAAGAGATAATCCAGCGCGTCATTGATTGTAGTGGAGCCCATTTATCCCTCCCCCTTTCAGATTCGTATTGAATATTTTGTATCAAGCCTGGGACTTGTCTGTCAATGTTTAAAAGCATTGCGGCGGGTTTCAAGTTTCGGGTTTCGAATTGAAACGGAAAGGTTTTTCCCGGGACTTGCGATCGGCGACGGGCAACCGGTTTCGTCATCCCCTTTTTGACTTGACTTCTCTTACCACTCTATTGAAAAATGTGGTGGCAGGAGTCCCCAGCGGGACCTGGAATTATGAATCTTTATCCGTGTTGATCCACGTTCATCCGCGTCCCATTAGGTCTTTTGTCTTTGAGTCTTTGGCGAATATAAAATCTGTGTTTATCTGTACTACTTACGTTCAATTTCTGAAATTTTTATTAAGCAAAAGCATCCCCCCCACCCTAACCCTCCCCCTCGAGGGGGG
>JAPLIW010000585.1 GCA_026388915.1 Deltaproteobacteria bacterium | reverse complement strand
CCTTTTTTGGGATTCATCGATTATGATCCTAAGATAGTGGAAGCCGACCTGTCGGGCACTCCTCCCTATGAGGAAAATCCCGCATTCCTCCAGTCCATGGGGGGGATTGTGGACCGGCTTTTGCTCTAATTCGTTGCTGGTTACTCGTTACTGGTTTCTATACACAGCGACATGAATCCCAGCAGAAATCGTCATTCCCGCGAAAGCGGGAATCCAGGAAAAAACTGGATTCCGGGTCAAGCCCGGAATGACAAACCCGATAAAATTAATGTCGTCCTATATAGCTACTCGTTAACGGCCAATCTCTAGGGCTGATTTTGAATAACAAGCTACCGGCAACAAGTAACCAGCAACCGGCAACGAGCAACGAGTTGGGAAGGAATATAAGGTCATGAAAATCGCGGTCGTGGGAACGGGAGCGTTGGGCTCCCTGTATGCCGGCTACCTGGCCCGGAGCGGGGAAGAGGTTTACGCCGTCGATATCAAGGCAGAGATCGTCGCCGCCATCCGCAGCTCAGGAATCCGCATCGTGGAGCCGGAGGGGAATGAAGTTTCCATTCCCTTGAAACTGGCGACTCTGAAACCGGAAGAGATCGGTAAAGTCGATTGGGTCATTTTCCTGCCCAAGTCCGGCCAGACCCAGGACGCCGCCCGGAGCGCCCGGTGCCTCTTTGGCCCGGAAACGGTGGGATTGACCGTTCAGAACGGCCTGGGCAACCCCGAAGCCATCGAGGCCATCGTGGGGGAGGGACGGATCCTGGCCGGGGTGACCCTAAACGCCTCGACCTACCTGGGGCCGGGCCGGATGCTTTACGCCGGCCGGGGGGAGACGGTCATGGGGGAGATGCGCGGAGGACCGAGCCCGCGGGCGGAAAAGATCGCGGCGGCTTTCAACAAGGCGGGGCTTTCGACCCATGTCTCGTCCGAAGTCTGGAACGATGTATGGGGAAAACTGCTGGTGAACGCGGGAGTGAACCCCGTCACGGCGATCACCCGGCTGGCCAACGGGGTCATGGTAGATCGGGCGGCGACGAGGGAAATCATGAAATCCCTGGTGGAAGAGGGGAAGCGGGTGGCCCTGGCGAAGGGGATTCGCCTTCCCTATACCGACGCGGTGAAAAAGGTGGAAGACGCCTGCGTCGCCACCCGGCCGAATTATTCCTCCATGCTCCAGGACGTTCTGGCCCAGCGGGAGACGGAGGTGGATTTCATCAACGGGGCCATCGTCCGGGAGGGAGAAAGACTGGGGATCGACACCCCGGTCAACCGGACGATCACCAACCTGGTTAAAACGATCGAAAAGACCTATTCCCTCCGCGCGCAGGGGCGATTTGCGGACCGCTCCCACCTTCGGTTGTTTGGTTCATCAAAATGCTGAATGATTAGAATATGAACCGGATGCCGGAAACGGTTCCGTTGGCCTTCCGTTTCGGCCCATTTTTCTCTTGCCATCGCCATTTCTTTTTGCTAGGTTCAGCTTGCTTGCCCGCCAAAGGCCTTTCCCATGATCATGTACCCCTGCTCTCGGAGGAGGGGAACCCCATCTTGTCCCAAGGAGGTAGCCATGAAGACCCCGTTATGGTCGCCGTCTGAGGAGTGGATCAAGGGAGCGAATGCGTCCCGCTTCGTCGATTACGTGAACGGGAAACAAGGCCAGAAGCTCAAAACCTTTGCGGATCTCTACCAGTGGTCGATCGAAAACACTCCCGATTTCTGGGCGCGCATGTGGGAATTCGCCGACATCAAGGCCTCCCGGGGGTATGACCAGGTCGTGGACGACCTGAAGAAAATGCCGGGGGCCAAGTGGTTCTCGGGGGCCCGCCTCAATTTTGCCGAAAACCTCCTGCGGTATCGCGACGACCGGCCGGCTTTCATCTTCAAGGGGGAAACGCAGAAATACGCCCGCATGACCTACCGGGAGCTCTACACGGCGGTGGCGCGCCTGGCCAGACCGCTGCGGCAGCTGGGGATCAAACCGGGGGACCGGGTGGCCGCTTACATGCCCAACATGATGGAAACCGCCATCGCCATGCTGGCCGCCACGAGCGTGGGGGCGGCGTGGTCTTCCTGCGCCACGGACATCGGATCCCAGGCCGCCCTGGACCGCCTGGGGCAGATCGAGCCCAAGGTCCTGTTCACCGTGAACGGCTATTATTACAAGGGGAAGGCTTTCAGCTCGGTGGCCAATGCCGCCGAGGTGGCCAAAGGAATCCCCTCCCTTAAAAAAGTTGTGGTGGCTACTTACCCGGATGAAAAGCCTGACCTGAGCCAGATTCCCAAGGCGATCCGGTGGGAGGATTTCCTTTCCCCCGAGAGGGAACCGGCCCTGCAGTTTGAACAATTGCCCTTCGATCAACCCGTCTACATCATGTTCTCTTCGGGCACCACGGGGAAGCCCAAGTGCATGGTCCAGGGGGCGGGGGGCATCCTGATCAATCACCTGAAAGAATTGATCCTGCACACGGATTTGAAGAGGGAAGACCGGATCCTCTACATCACCACCTGCAGCTGGATGATGTGGAACTGGCTGATCAGTTCCCTGGGGGTAGGCGCGACCATCGTCCTGTTTGACGGCAACCCCAGCTACCCGGATGACGGGGCCGTCTGGAAGCTGATCCAGGACGAGAAAGTCACCATCTTCGGGACCAGCGCCAGCTACATCAATTACCTCAAGAGCCAGAACTTCAAGCCCGGAAGGAACTATGATTTGTCCTCCCTGCGGGAGATTTCCCAGACCGGATCTCCCCTTTCGGCGGAAGGCTTCGAGTACGCCTACCAGGAAATCAAGAAGGACCTTCATTTCAACTCCATTTCCGGAGGCACGGACATCAACGGCTGCTTCGCCGCGGGAAACATCATCAGCCCCGTGTATGCCGGGGAGCTTCAAGGGCCGGCCCTGGCCATGAAGGTGAAGGCCTACGACGAGAAGGGAACTCCGGTGTACGACCAGCAGGCCGAACTGGTATGCGAGGCTTCCGCTCCTTCCATGCCCCTCTATTTCTGGAACGATCCCAAGGGAGAAAAGTACAAGAGCGCTTATTTCGAGGTCTATCCGGGCGTGTGGCGCCACGGCGACTACATCGTCATGCACCAGGATACCGGGGGCATCACCTTCTACGGCCGCTCGGACAGCGTGCTGAAGCCCTCCGGGGTGCGTATCGGGACGGCGGAGATCTACAACGTAGTCGACAAGTTCGGGGAGGTGGCCGACAGCCTGGTCATCGGGCAGAATTACAAAGGGGACCAGCGGGTTCTCCTCTTCGTCCAGCTTCGTCCCGGACAGAGCCTGACCGAACAATTGAAAGACCGGATCCGAAAGACCCTCCGGGAGAAAGCCTCCCCCCGCCACATTCCGGGGGTCATCATGGCCGTTCCGGACATCCCCTACACCCTGAATATGAAGAAGGTGGAGAGCGCGGTCACCAACATCGTCAACGGCCGCCCGGTCCTGAACCGGGACGCCCTGAAGAACCCCGAATGCCTGGATTATTACGAAAAGATGGTCCCGGAGTTGCAGAAATAAATTAAAAGGCGGTAGGGGGGGGATCAGAATCCCTGTTGATTTTATCATCCCAGGAATGGTATAAATTTCGCATTTGAAAGAGGGTTCTCTTACCTCGCTGAGAAGATTTTATGAAAATCATTTCGGTGTGAAAGGAGGACTTTATGCTTCAGAAAATGGCCTCGGCTAGTACTCGGTGGAGTACGCGGTGGGTCCCGGATGCGTGGGTGATCGCCGTCATCCTCACCATCGTCGCCTACTTCTTGGGAATCATCTTTACCAAGTCCAACAGCTACCAGTTGATCCAGTACTGGGGAAGAGGGTTCTGGGTCTTACTCTCTTTCGGTATGCAGATGTGTCTCATCATCATGACCGGCTATATATTGGCTACTACGCCCATATTCACCCGAATTCTCAACAGCTTGGCCGGCGTACCCAAAAGCCCCAAGGGAAGTATCGCCCTCATGGCGCTCGTGTCCTTGGTTCTGGCCTGGATCAACTGGGGACTCAGCATTGTCGGTTCGGCGGTATTTGTTCGGTTCCTGGCCAAGAAACAGAAAGGGGTGGATTACCGGCTCCTGGTGGCTACCGCTTACCTGGGCCTGGGAACCATGTGGCATTCCGGGCTCTCCGCCTCAGCCCCGCTCCTGGTGGCTACCCCCAAGCACTTCCTGGAAAAGGAACTTGGAATCATCCCCATTACGGAGACCATCTTCCATCCCTTCAACCTGCTGCTGGCCCTGGTGATTTTAATCGCCCTGACGATTATGGGGCCCTTGATGCATCCAAAGAAGGGCGAGCAGGTCGAGGCCGACCCTGAACTCATCAAAGAATCCGGGTTCGAAAGGCCGCCCAAGCCCAAAGCGGCAGACATGAGCCCGGCGTTGCGGCTGGAAAATTCTCCGGTTATTAATTTAATCGTGGGAATTTGCGGGCTGATCTGGCTGGGTTGGCATTTTGGCCAGAGAGGATTCGCCGGGATCAACCTGGATGTGGTGAATTTTGCCTTCCTGATGGTCGGCATCCTTCTGCACTGGACTCCCGCCTCGTTCTTGAAGTCTGCCCAGGAAGGGGGATCCTTTATCTGGGGGGTGGTGGTTCAGTTCCCCTTCTACGCCGGGATTTTCGGAATCATCCAGTTCTCCGGGCTGGCCCAAGTCATGGCCAACTGGTTTACCGCTATTGCTACCAAGGAAACCTATCCCTTTATCGTGGTCTGGTATTCGGGGATCCTGAATTACATCGTTCCATCGGGGGGCTCTAAGTGGGCGATCGAGGCTCCCTACATCATGGAGGCGGCCAAAAACCTGGGCGTCAGCAACGCCATGACGGTTATCGCCTATGCCTGGGGGGACATGGTGACGGACGTGATCCAGCCCTTCTGGGCCATTCCCCTGCTGGGAGTGGCCAAGCTGGGGTTCCGGGACATCATGGGCTACTGCATGATCTATTTCCTCTTCTACATGGTGATCATCTCAATTGGATTCCTCTTGCTGCCGGTCTTCTTTGCGGTTTGAACCGAATTGTCCCCTTCCCCCTAAAGACGGGGAAGGGGACCTGCCTGCCTTCCTTCTCCTGCTTTTAAAGTCTTTTTGTCAAACCAATCGGATTTTTCTTTGATCTTTGAATAATTGTCATTGGACACCGGAAAAAATCCATTAAAATGACACTTTGTCAAAAAAAATGAGGATGAGCTCATTCTATCCCAACTCAACCCGAAGTCTGCCAGAAAACAATTTAAATTCAAATACTTAAATCATTAAAAAAGAAGACTGACTTTCAGTATTTGGCATTTTTATTGCTAAATTTTTAAAAGATCAATCTGCCCTGCCTTTTTCCTCTTGACTTAGCTCCTGATTCCTGTCATTCGGGTAGGGGATTTTGGATTTCATTTACCAAAAGAGGAGGATAACGAGATATGTTCGAAGTGGTCGCTCAAGGAGAGGGGCCCCTCTTCATGGACCCCGATGCCGATAAGGCGCGGGAGTTCTTCCGGCAAAAAGACCGGGCCCTCAAGAACAAAGTAATGACGGTTAAAGAAGCAGTGGAGAAGTTCGTCCACGATGGGAACTATCTGGGTATCGGCGGTTTCGGGGCCAACCGGATCCCCACGGCCATCTGCCACGAGATTGTCCGGCAGAGAAAAAAGAATCTCATCTTCGCCGGCCACACCTCGACCCACGATTTTCAGATCCTAGCCGCCGGAGAAGTCTTCAACCGCTGCGACATCGCCTACATCATCGGGTTGGAGGCCCGGGGACTTTCCCCCAACGCCCGGCGCTACATGGAGAGCGGAAAGGTGGAGAGCTGCGAATGGACCAATTATTCCATGGCCCTTCGCTTCAAGGCGGCGGCCATGGGGCTGTCTTTCCTCCCGGGACGAAGTGTCATGGGGACGGACACCTTCAAGTACAGCGCGGCCAAAGTGGTCAAGTGTCCCTTCACTGGAAAACTGTTTTGCCTTTTCCCCGCCCTGTGGCCGGATGTGGCGGCGGTCCATGTCCACGAGGCCGACATCTACGGCAACTGCCGGTTGAAGGGCATATCGATCGCCGACCTGGAATTGGCCCGGGCTGCCAAACGCCTGATCATCACCTGCGAGCGCCTGGTGCATAACGACGTGATCCGCAACGACCCCACGCAGACCGTCATTCCTTACTACCTGGTGGACGCGGTATGCGAGGTTCCCTTCGGGAGCTATCCGGGAAACATGCCCTACGAGTACTTTTCCGATGAGGAACATTTGCGGCTCTGGATGCAGTCTGAGGAGGATTTGGAAAAATTCAAGAAATTCCTGGACCAATATATTTACTGGACCAAGGATTTCAACGAATATCTGGACCTCTGCGGGGGCATCCAGCGGATCAACGACCTGAGAGCCGAGGAACATCTCATCCAGAACAAGAACCACAAGGAGTAAACGCGATGGCTGAATATAACACCATGGAACTGATGATTGTAGTGGCTGCCCGGAACCTCGAGAACGGCAAGACTTTGGGAGTCGGCACCGGGGCCCCCTGCGCAGCGGCCATGCTGGCGCAGAAAACCCATGCCCCGGACCTGGTGATCATGTTCGAGGCCGGGGGGATCTCTCCCCAGCTTCCCACCATGCCCATCTCCGTCGGGGATTCCCGGACCTTTTACCGGGCGGTGATGGCCAGCGGCATGTGCGAGATCATGGAGACCTGCCAGAGAGGGATGGTGGATTACACCTTCCTGGGGGGGGCCCAGATCGACATGTACGGCAACCTGAACTCCACCGTGATCGGGGACTGGAAAAAGCCCAAGGTCCGTTTCCCCGGATCGGGAGGGGCCAATGACTTCGCCTCTCTCTGCTGGAAGATCATGGTGATCACCCCGCAGGACGCCCGGAGGTTCGTGGAGAAGGTGAGCTTCATCACCTCGCCGGGGTACCTGGATGGTCCCGGCGCTCGGGAAAGAGCCGGATTGCCCGCGAACACCGGACCCCACAAGGTCATCACCAACATGGCCGTGATGGGTTACGATGAAAAGACCAAGCGGATGCGGGTGGAATCCATCCACCAGGGCTTGGCCTTGGAGGACGTGCAGAAAAACTGCGGCTTTCCCCTCCTCAAGGCGGAGAAGATCGTGGTCACCCCGGCCCCCACCGCGGATGAGCTGAAAATCCTCCGCACCGAGGTGGACCCCAAGCGCTACATCATCGGCCGTTAAGGATCGGATCAACGAAGAGCGTCAAAAACCCCACTTTCCAGGAAGGGAAGTGGGGTTTTTTTCTCTTTTCAGTGGACATCCAAGGAGACCGGTGTTTAAAATAGAAACACCTGTGGATCGAACCAGTTGTCTTGGGGAATGCTCTTTTTCATACAGCCGGGACAAGTTTTCTAACGCTTTGCGCTATGCGCTTTGCGATTTCCCAACCAAAAGGAGGGTGTTATGTTCTATCCAGTCCAGTTATCTGAGCCCAAGCCGGGGGAGAAAAGGATCTGCGCCCTGGTGGTCCTGAACCCGTCCGAATCCAGACGGCTCCTGGCCAAGGCCACCGTGGCCCTTCCCGAAGTTCAGAACGCCATGAAGAACGGGATGATCATCATCGGCCGCGGGATTACCAACGCCTATGTCACCGAAGAGCTGCTCAAGACGAAGGTGGAGCCCAAGGCCGGCCAGACCGTGGGCCTCATCGCCAACGGGTTTGCCAACGGCCACTCCGGGCCCCCTCCGTGCACCTGGCATGTGATCTACAAGGGGAAGGCGATGGAAGGGGCGGACTCCAATGTGGAAATCCTGAAGTTCGGACCTGATGACGTTTTCATCAAGGGAGGAAACGCCATCGATCCGCAGGGGAATGCGGGGGTCTGGGCCTCGGGGATGAAAGGCGGCACCATCGGCATGTGCTGGCCCATCGTGACCCCCCGGGGAGCTCATCTCATCCAGCCGATCGGGTTGGAAAAGCTGGTCCCCTGCGTCCACGAGGCGGCTGAGCATTCGGGGATCTATCATTTCAAGTATTCCATGGGCCTGCCCGGTAAAATTGTTCCGGTCACCAGCAGCAAAGTGGTCACCGAAATCCAGGCCTTCGCCCTCTTGGCCGGAGTCCGGGCTTGTCAGATTGCCGCCGGAGGCGTGGGGGGCTCCGAAGGAGCGATCGCTCTTGCCTTGGAGGGTGAAGAAAAGAAAGTCGAAAAAGCCTTTGAACTGGCCAAGTCGGTCAAGGGAGAACCGCCGGTGACCATGCCCACCCAGTTTAAGCTCACCAAGCCGGCCGATTACCAGTACGATGCCATGACGCAGCATGCCACCCTGGGCGGGCTTTAATCCCGGCTAACCCTGTTGGAAAGATTCAACCCCGCTCTCCGGGCAACCGGAGGGCGGTTTTTTTAATGCGGAATGCAGAATTCGGAATGCGGAATGGGGAATGCGGAATAAAAAATTTCAAAACCTAAAACCCAAATTCCAATTCCCCAATGACCCCAAAAAGTTCCTATTTTCGGTAGCCTTGGATTTTGGGTTCTTGGAGATTATTTGGAATTTGGTGCTTGAGATTTGGTGATTTATTTTTTTGCAGTTTTATTCCGCATTCCGCATTTTCCTTGCGCCTCCATTCGAGTTATGTTAAAAATTCCTTACATATCAAACAGGTTTGGGAGGAAAAGAACGTGCAGGTAGCCGAGCGTTTGCAGAAAATCCCGCCCTATCTCTTTGTCACTTTGCGCAACAAAATCAACAAGGCCCGGGCCGAGGGCATCGACGTGATCAGCCTGGGCGTGGGAGACCCGGTGGACCCTACCCCCCAGG
>JAPLIW010000310.1 GCA_026388915.1 Deltaproteobacteria bacterium | reverse complement strand
AGCCCACGACCTTTATCGAATCCGAGGGAACAAGCCTCAAAGCCGCATTGGATATTGCCCGCAAATTCGGGACAGTACAGGATTCGGTTTTGCCCTTTGAACCGATGAAGTTGTACCCGGGTGCGGCCCAGACCTTTTACGCCCTGGCCGCCCAGATGAAGATCATCAGCTACTTCAACCTGGGGACGAAGGTAAACAACTGGCGGATATGGCTGGCCAACAACGGCCCGGTCCTGACGCGGCTGAATGTGGATGAAACCTGGGATAACGCCGCCTCCACCAGCGGCAAGCTGGATGTCTACAAGCCGGAAACGACGAGAGGAGGACATGCCGTCGCTTTGGTGGGCTACACCCGCGACCGGTTCATCGTCCGGAACAGCTGGGGGACCGGATGGGGAGACAAGGGATTCGGTTACGCCTCCCTCGCCTATGCCCAGGCCGCCTTTACGGAGGCGTACGGGGTCAGTATTTAGGGATCGATTTCAGGCAATTTTCCCCTCTCCCCCAGGCCCGGGGGGAGAGGGCAGGGAGAGGGGAAGCTTGTTTATTCGGGTTTTGGATTTATTTTGGGTTTCGATATTCGAATTTCGGATTTGAGAAATCGCTTTCTTACCTGCTCCTGATTCCTGATTCCTGATTCCTGATTCCTGACTCCTGACTCCTGACTCCTGACTTAATCCTTATACATCGCCTCGATCTGGTCCTTGAAGGCCTCATTGATGTATTTCCGCTTGACCTTCATGGTGGGAGTCACTTCGCCGTCTTCCACGAAGAGCTTCTTGGAAAGAACGGTGAACCGCTTCACCGTCTCCACGTTGGCCAGGGTCTTGTTTACCGCGTCCACTTCCTTCTGGATCAGCTTGGTGATCTCCGGGTGCTGGGTCAGGGTGGCGTAGGTGGTGTACTGGATCTTGTTGTCCTGGGCGTATTTCACCACGTTGTCTTCGTCGATGACGATGATCGCCACCAGAAACTTTCGCCGGTCCCCGATGACCACCGCATCGTTGATGTAGGGGCTGAATTTCAGCTGGTTTTCGATGTTCTGGGGGGCGATGTTTTTCCCGCCGGCGGTGATGATCAGGTCCTTCTTCCGGTCGGTGATCTTCAAGAACCCTTCCCCGTCGAGCACCCCCACGTCTCCGGAATGCATCCATCCGTCCGCTTCCAGAACTTCGGCCGTGGCCTGAGGATTCTTGTAGTATCCTTTGAAGACATTCCCTCCCCGGAAACAGATCTCCCCGTCTTCGGCGATCTTCACCTCTAGCCCCGGCAGCGCCTGGCCCACCGTCCCGATCCTCACCCGGTCTCCCTGGTTGGCGCAGGTGACTCCCGTACCCTCGGTCATGCCGTACCCCTCCCGGAGAGGGATGCCGATGGCCTGGAAGAAGCGGAGAACGTCGGGGGAGATGGGGGCCGCGCCGGAGAAAGCCAGACGAACCCGGTCAAAACCCAGCCGTTCTTTCAGCTTGCGGAAGGTGACAAAATGGGCCACCCAATAGGCCAGCTGGAGCATGGCCGGGACCGGCTGATGGCTGGTGGTGAGGGCGGCATACTTTTTCCCGAGTTTGAGGCTGGCCTGGAAGATCATTTTTTTGACCCAGGTGGCATCCGACATCATGATCATGATCCCGGAATAGTATTTCTCCCAGACCCGGGGCACGCCGTAGGCCACGGTGGGGGAGATTTCCCGCATGTTGTCCGTTACCGTGTCGGTGCTCTCGATGAAGTTGACGACGGCCCCGTATTTGATGTTCATGAAGATGGTGAAGAGCTGCTCGAAAATGTGGCAGAGGGGCAGGAAGGAGAGGAATTCATCCTGGGCTTCGATGGGGTTGCCCTCGGCCATGGCCTTGGCCATCCAGGTAATGTTGGTGTGCGTCAGCATGGCCCCTTTGGGCGGGCCCGTGGTCCCCGAGGTGTAGATCAGGCGGGCCAGGTCCTGCGATTCCACCCGCTTCCAGGTCTTTTCAAAAAGGCCCGGATCCTTCTTGCCGAGTTCATGCCCCAGGGCCAGGAATTCGTCGAAACTCATCACCATGGGGTCCTTGAAGTGCTTCAACCCCTTCAGGTCCCAGACGATGATCTTCTCCAGCCGGGGAACGTTGGCCCGGAAGCGGAGGGCCTTGTCCAGCTGCTCTTCGTTCTCCACGAAGTAGAAACGGGATTCGGAATGGTCCACCACATACTGGCACTGCTCCCAGCTGTTGGTGGCATAGACCCCGACGGTTGTTCCTGCCGCGTGCATGGTCCCCAGGTCGATGTAAACCCATTCGGGGGAGTTTTCCCCGATGACCGAAACGCACTCTCCGGGCTTCAGGCCCAGGGCGAGCAGGGCGATGGACACTTCTCTCACTTTCTGGGCGTACCCCTTCCAGGAGACGTCGTGCCAGATGCCCAGCTTTTTGTAGCGCAGGGCCACCTCATCCCCGGATAGCTGCACGCGGGACCGGAACATCTCGGGTACGGTAGTTCCTTCGGCGACTGTTACCGTCAGCATACCTTTCCTCCAGGCCAAAATCAGATTATTATCTCGATTGACCCTCGGGGAGTCCGGTCTCCCTCCCCGGGCGGTCTCATTTCAAAGGTCCTTGGAATTTACGTTCTCTCGGGCTGAAGGTGATGGTGAATCCGTCAAAGACCACCTGGACGAACCCCTGTTCTCCCAGGAGGGGCCGCTTCTCCTTGGGTAAGCGGTAGTACTTGGTCACCCATTGACCGGGAGTGACGGGATACCCCCTGGTTTCAATGTCTTGGAAAACCTGCCGGTCCAGGTAGGCCCGCACGGCCTTTACTTCCAGGGTTTTGGAGCTGCGTTTTTCGTTTTTAATTTTTACTTTGACGGAACTCACCGCCATGGGGAGCTTCTTGGCGCTGCCGCCGCCATGGACCTGGACTTCGAGCCTGAATTGGAAAGGGCCTTCGGTGAAGACCTTATTCTCGATGATGGTGAAGGCGGGAAGGTCGGGACTCAGGACCATTTGCAGGGAAAAAAAAGCCGCAAAAGCCGCGCCGAGGATCCCAAATCGACGGATGAGACGTGTGCCTCCCGAGAGGTCGTTTGAAGGTCGTTTCATTGGAAGCCGCAAGATAAATTCCTTTGGGTCCAGAATTGCCTCCCTCAGGAATTATGGGAAATTTCCCAAGAAAGTCAAGAAAAATATCGGCCGAACGCGGGCTTATTCCTCATTCCCGTCCCGGAACCTGAGGCCGGGCTGCTCGATGGTCACGACCGTATCCGGGGCGACGTCGTGGGTGATCCAGGTGTTTCCCCCGATAACCGACCGGGCCCCGATCACCACCGGGCCGAGGATGGTGGCGTTGGAGTAGATGGTGACTTCATCCTCCAGCGTGGGGTGGCGCTTCCGCCCCCGGATAATATTTCCTTCGCTGTCCTTGGGAAAACTCAGGGCCCCCAGCGTGACCCCCTGGTAGATCTTGACCCGGTCCCCGATTTCCGTGGTCTCCCCGATGACCACGCCGGTGCCGTGGTCAACGAAAAAATTTTTCCCCACCAGCGCCCCGGGGTGAATATCAATGCCGGTGATGGAATGGGCATATTCGGTCATGATCCGGGGGAGAAGGGGAACCCCCTGGATATGCAGCTCGTGGGCGATCCGGTAAACGGTTATGGCCAGAATGCAGGGGTAGCTGAAGATGATCTCGTCCAGGCTCTTGGCCGCCGGGTCTCCATCGTAGGCGGCCTGAACATCTCCGGCCAGAATCCGGCGGATAGGGGGGATCTTTTTCAGAAAGGCCAGGGCCTCTTTCTGCCCCCGGTCCAGACATTGGGTGCAGAGGCTGTTCAGGCGGCGGCATTCATGGCGGATGGAGCGGGCGATCTGGGCGGCGAGGTTCTCGAATACCCGGTTGACGCCGCTTCCGATCTGGTAGCTCAGGGAGTAGGTGTGAATCTCCTGCTTGCGGTAGTAACCGGGGAAAAGAAGATCCTTGAGCTCCTCCAGAATTTCGATCACCGATTCCTTGGAGGGGATCAGGGCCGAATTGAAATGAGAGATCGAACGTTCTCCGGTGATGCTCCCGATGATCTCTTCAATGACCGCGGGAAGCTGGCTGCGGTATCCTTCGATGAAGTCGATCTCAATCTCGCATTGATCACCGGTGAGAGGAGTGTTCTTGGGGTCCATGGTTCAGATTTCCTTCCTTCGGGAATGCCCCCGGGGCGATGACCGGCCCTGACGGCATCCCGGATGAGTTAAGGCTGAAACCCCCTGCCCATGCCCTGCCTCTTGAACCAGGGGCGGGCCGCAAAGAGGATGAGAAAGAGAATTCCGGAGACCAGCACAATCGTCCCCGAAGGCGGCCAGTCGAAAAAAAACGCGGCCATGAGTCCGGAAACGGTGGAGATCACGGCCAGGACGGCGGAAAAGGCCAGGGCCTGTTTGAAGCTTCTGGCGACCTGGAGGGCCGCGGCGGCGGGGATGATCAGCAGGGCGGAGATCAGAAGGATGCCCACCACCTTCATGCCCATGACTACGGTGACCGCCGTCAGGACCGCCAGGAGAGCGTCGAGCCGCCTCACCCGGACCCCGGACACCCTGGCCGATTCCGGATCAAAGGTGAGGAAGAAAAAATCCTGGTAGAAAAAAGCCACGGTGACCAGCACCGCCAGGGCCAGCAGGAAAGCCACCCAGACTTCTCCCGGGTCGATGGCCAGGACGCTTCCGAAAAGGTAGCCGAAAAGGTCCAGGTTGAAGCTGCCGGCCAGGCTGACCAGAAAAATTCCCAGGGCCATCCCCAGGCTGCTGATGATCCCGATGGCCGTATCCCCGTAAAGCCCGGCCCGCTCCTTCAGTTTCAGGATTCCCAGGGCCGAGAGGATGGCGACTCCCAGTGCGACCGGCAGGGGAGCCACATACAAGACCAGTCCCAGGGCCACTCCCCCGAAGGTGACATGGGAGAGGCCGTGGCCGATCATGGCGTCCCTCTTGAGGACGAGAAAAACCCCCAGGATGGCGCAGGTCACGGAGACGCCCAGCCCGGCGAGAAAAGCTCTTTGCATGAAGGTGTAGGATAAGAGTTCTTCCATGGGGGTGGTCAATGGCGATGACAGACCAGGTGGTGTTCGCCCTGAAGGAGCTCCTGGACCACCGATGAGTTGCAGAAATCCTCATGGGTTCCGTGGAAAAACAGGCGCTGGTTGAGACAGGCCACTTTGTTCACGTGTTTGGTGATCACTCCGATGTCGTGGGTGATGAGGACGATGGTCAGGTCCTTCTCCTGGTTGAGGGCGGCCAGCATTTCGTAGAAGCGGGTCTGCGTTTCCGCGTCCACCCCGGCGGTGGGCTCGTCGAGGAACAAAACGTCCGGTCCGTTGACGATCGCCCGGGCGATGAATACCCGCTGCTGCTGCCCTCCCGAGAGCTCTCCGATGCGCCGGCCTTTCAGGGGCTTCATGTCCACCCGTTCCAGGGCCCCGTCGATCAACGCCTCGTCCTGCCGGTTGAAAAACCGGGGAAAACTTTTTTGCGAGAGAAGGCCCATGGCCACCACCTCCCGCACCGACGCCGGAAAATAGGGGTCCATATGAGTGGCCTTCTGGGGAACGTAGCCGATCCGCCGCCACTGAGAAAACTGATTCATCTCTTCCCCCAGGATAATCACCCTCCCCCCGGTGGGTTTCAGAATACCCAGGATGATGCGGATCAAGGTGGTCTTCCCTGAGCCGTTGGGGCCGATCAAAGCCAGAAAGTCACCGCGGGATATGGCGAAGGAGATATTCCGGAGGACCTCCAGGCCGTTCACCTGGAAAGAGATGTTCTCTACCGATATGAGAGGGTCATTTCGGTCCACAGTCTAATCCCTGCCGAAGATTTTCCAGATTCTTCTCCATCAGTCCCAAAAAAGTTGCCTTCTGTTTCAACTGGTCCCGGGTCAAATTCGCCCCGTCATACAGGACCAGGGTCTGGAGGCCCGCTTCCTGAGCCAGCACCCGGGCCAGTTTGGGGTTAACCATCTCTTCAAAGAAAATGAACTTCACCCCGTGGCTCTTGGCCGCTTGAATGACCTCGGTCAGCTTTTTGGGAGTGGGCTCGGCGTTCGGACTTATCCCATAAAGGGGGATCTGCTGCAGGCCGTACCTTTTCGCCAGGTAGGCAAAGGCCGAATGTCCCCCCAGGATGATCTGGCGATGGCGGCAGGATGATAGAGCCGCTTCAAATTTTTTATCCAGAGCCTCGAGCCGGGAATTATAGCTTTCCCCATTGGTTCGGTACTGGGAGGCATTCTGGGGGTCTTTCTCTCCCAAAACAGCGGCGATGGCCTCGATGATTTTCCCGTCAAGGGAAAAATCCAGCCATACGTGAGGGTCGATCTGTTCCTCCCGGGTGTGCTTGTAACCGGGGGAGGGTTCCTTGGGGGGGGGGGTTGCTTCCAGAAGCTGGAGTCCTTTGCTGGCTTCCACAATTTTCAAGTTGGCGCCCCGGGTGGCTTTCAGGAGATCCTCGGCCCAGGGTTCCATGGCCCGGCCGATGTAGATGAACACATCGGCCTTTTGAATTTTCGCCAGGTCGCTGGGTCTGGGCTCCCAGGCGTGGGGCTCTGCGCCGGGCGGAAGAAGGAGGTCAACCCGGGCTCTTTCTCCCCCGACGGCCGCGGCAAATTCCTGCAGGGGGAAAAGAGTGGTCACCACTTTGAGCATCGGCTGGCCCTGGGCGCAAGGAGAATTACCGGGCAGGTAAAAAGGGAGGAGGAAAAAGAGAAAAAAGATTGAAGCCCGGCTAGGCCCCCGAAGGGCGGCACACCTTTTTTTCATTAAATCCATCATCGGACTCAAAGGGCCTGGATCTTTCAAAATCTCAAAAAAATCAATGACATTATGCTATCTTATCGATTTCGGAGAATAGTTTCAAGGAAATTCTCCCCTTTCCTCTTTTCTTGATCGCCGGGCAGGGCTCGGACCCATACAACGGACAACGAAGCATAGACAATGGACCAGAAAGGGAAAGCTTACCCTCCCCCGGTTTTTTGCTCGTTGGGCTAGACTTTCTCCTTCTGGAATCTATTGGTCGAAGGGTTCTTTTCTCCAATACCGGGGGTGGCAAGAAAGGGAAAGGCATAGACAGGAAGGGCAAACTTTTATAAAATAGGAACATTCGTCTCTTGGCGGGTCCAAGCCCCAGGAGATATTTTTTTAGGATCGGTCATTTGTCGGGGCGATCATGGCTTCCTGGGTAGAATTCCTGGATACAACCCTTTTCCGCTCTATCAACCAGGCGGGGCAGAACTCCTTCTTCGATTGGTTCATGCCCTTCATGACCGACCTGAAGAATTTCACCTATATCCTTGTGCTCCTGGGAGGCTACATTGTGTGGAAGGAAAGGAAGGGGGGGCTGGTTTTTCTGGTTTTTGTCGGCCTCACCCTGGCCATAACCGACCCGTTTTCCAGCCGGCTCCTCAAAGAATGGGTGGGAAGGATTCGTCCGTGCCAGGTTCTGGAGGAGGTTCGGCTTTTGACGGACTGCAATACTTCTTACTCTTTTCCCTCTTCCCATGCCGTGAATATCTTCGCGGCCGCTTATTTCCTGTCCCAAGTGTTCCGCCGCCTGGCCCCCCTTTTCTTTGCCATTGCGGCCGTCGTGGCGTATTCCCGCGTCTATATCGGGATCCATTACCCCCTGGATGTCATCGGGGGGGCGGCCATCGGCCTGCTCATCGCCTGGCCCATGTACCGGCTGAAGGACATGGCCCTGGCGCGGTTGAATATATCGCCCGCGGAAAGTACCAAACCCAAAGCACCGATAAAAGCGGTGAAAGGTGAGGAGTAAGGGGTGAGGGGGAACTCCGTGTTCATCCGTGTCCAAATAAGTTCGGAGTTTGTAGGGGCGCGCTGCTGCGCGCCCGTAAGGAGTTCGGAGTCAAAGGCGATAAAGCCCTGCTTTTAACTTTAGACACTTTTTTATCCGTGTTTATCCGCGTTCATCTGCGTCCCATTAGATCTTTTGTCTTTAAGTCTTTTGCGAATATAAAATCTGTGTTTATCTGTGTTCATCTGTGTCCAATTAATGAAGTCGTTGAGTCGTTTGGTCGTTGGTTTTCTCATCGGCTTAATTATAATCTGTGTTTATCGCTTTTATCTGTGTCCCAATTAAAATAAGGAGAATAAGATGCGAAGCAACGCCGAGATCGTCGTCGACACCCTGGAAAAAGCGGGAACGAAATACGTTTTCGGGTACCCCGGGGGACAGAACGCCCGATTTCTCGAGGCCATGCATGGGAGCAAGGTGGAGTTCGTCCTGGTGACCCAGGAGGCCTGTGCCGGGTTCATGGCCGATGTGTACGGCCGGCTTACGGGAAAACCGGGGGCCTGCCTTTCGACCCTCGGTCCGGGAGCCACGAACATGACCACGGGAGTGGGAAACGCCTTCCTGGACCGGGTCCCCCTTCTGGCCTTCACCGCGCAGATGGGAAAATTCTGGAAGGGACGGACGGTCCAGATGCATATCGATCATCAGAAGCTCTACGCGCCCATAACCAAGTGGACCGCGGAACTGGAATCCGGGAAGGTCTATGCCATCATGAAAAAGGCCGTGGAAGTGGCCCTGACCGAGCAGCCGGGGCCGGTCCATCTGGACTTTCCCGAAGACCTGGCCGAGGAGCTTTCCCCGGAGACCGCGGGCGAATTCAGCCCCGCTCCTCCGGCGATTCCCTCTTTTGACCCCAAGGCCCTCGGCAAAGTGGAAGAACTCCTGAGCAAGGCCAAGCATCCCCTGGTGGCCATCGGCCTGACCATGAACCGGGCCGGGGCGACCCGGGAGCTGGTGGAGTTTGTGAATAAACACCGGCTGCCGGTGGTAACCACGCTCATGGCCAAAGGGCACATTCCCGAAGAAGGCTCCCAGCTCGTCGGGGTGGTGGGACGGGCAAGAAGGGACATCGTCGCCGAATATTACAAGCCCGCCGACCTGGTCCTGGCCATCGGCTACGACCCGGTGGAGTTCAACTACGAAGACTGGGTGCGCAAGGACCTTCCGATCGTAAATCTCAACACGGTTCCCATCGACATTGCCAGCGGGTATTCCGTCCCGTGCCAGGTGATCGGGGACATCCGGGAGATCCTGCAAGGCCTGCTCAGGATTGATAGAATTGAGCACCAGTGGGACCTGAAGGCCCTGGCGGCGCACCGGAAGAAGCTGTACCAGGCCCTGACTCCTCCGCAGAAGAATTTCTCACCCCACCATGCCCTTCAAGCCATGCGTCAGACCCTTCCCGCGGACGGAATTCTGGTGGCCGATGTGGGGGCCCACACGCATATTATCGGTCAGCTCTGGGATACCCGAGGCCCGGGAAACTTCTTGGTCTCCAATGGCTGGTCCTCCATGGGATTCGGTATCCCTGCGGCCATTGCCGCCAAACTGGTGCAGCCGCAGCGGCCGGTGGCGGCTGTCGTGGGAGACGGGGGATTCCTCATGAAGGTGGGGGAGATCAATACCGCGGTCCGCCTGAAGCTCCCCGTGGTCTTTGTGGTCTTCCGCGACCGCTACCTTAGCCTGATCAAGGTGAAGCAGAGCCGGAAAGAGTATCACCGCTATGGCGTGGAAATTTTCAGCTCCGGCTATGCTTCGAGTAACAACTTCTTCGGGGCCAAAGTAATGGTCGCCCGGGAAGAGGAAGAATTCCGCGAGGCCTTCAAAAAGGGACTGGCCGGGACCCAACCGGTGGTCATCGAAGCCGTTTTGGACCCGACGGAATACGACGTGATTATTTAAGCTTTTTTTAGACCCTCGTTCCCTTTAACGGGGGAGGGGAGGGTGGGTCTGATACTGGATAAAGACAGATATTTTTCATGCTGAAACCTCGGGAAATTTGAATCCAATTGTTAGGGGAATCATCCTAATTTAAATAAGGGTAAAATAATTAAAAAATATTGACAAAACCTTTATAAAACCGTATAGTAAAGACGATATAACATAGAACTACGCCTTCGTTCTAACGAGGCAGAAAGATGATCAGGCCAACGGCCTGATCATCTTTTTTATAATCTAAAGAAAATCAGGAGGTTGGAAGATGATTTGCGAAGTGATTAAAATTGGCAGGGATTGCGCCTTCATGACCAAGAAGGGCTGCACTTTCAATGGGGGGAAATGCTATCCGATTGTAGATCGCTGCCAGGGATGCGAGCGCGCGGCTGATTTTCCCTCAGGGAAATTCTGCATCGCTTGCCCGGATCCGGCAGCCAAATGGTCCGCCCGTGACTGCAATCTGGCTACCCACGTCGTAAAGGAAAAGTCTCCTGAGACGGTGAAGGAGATCAATCCTTTAAAAGCCTCCAAACGGAAAGCTGCTGGGAAAGCATAAGGTTCCGAGCAGTCAACCGCCCGAGAGCCGAATTAAAATCCCACAAATACAGGCCGATTTGAAAGTGTTGAACGCCGGCGGCTTTGGTTTGCCCGTCCATTCTTCCCTCCCCCCGTCGCGGGGGAGGGCTTCGTCGTGAGTTCCCTTCGGTCTGAGCTCAGGGTCGAAGACAGCCGAACGGTGAGGATGGGGGGGAATGCTGAATTTGCGGATGGTCGGGCATTGCCTCATGCGGGATATTTCATTTTTATTCATTCATATTCCGCATTCCGCACTCCGAATTCCGCATTTCGCGAATTCGTTCTTGACATTCGCTCGTCGTTGATCTAATGTAAATAAAATTGACGCGGGGTGGAGCAGCCTGGTAGCTCGTCGGGCTCATAACCCGAAGGTCCTTGGTTCAAATCCAAGCCCCGCTACCAAATAAAAACAATGGGTTAGAAGATATTTGAAGCTCTTTTAACCCATTTTTTTGGCTTTTTCTAACGGATTTCTAACGGAATTTGGCATGTGGTTTATATTGCTCGGTATGTCAGCAGACTTCTCAAGCTTTTTTTCACGGACTCAAAATCCCGTGGGGCCTGGTTCCGTGTCGGTTCGATTCCGACCGCCGGCACCATCTTTATTGTCATCATGTTAGACTATAATCTTAGGTGGATTTTTTCCTCTTTTTGTTTCGTTTCATGCCAGGTTGACTTGGGTGAGTATTTGGTTTATTACAATAACGAAAGAACCCACCAGGGCAAACGTTGCCAGGGGCGGACGCCTATGGCTGCTTTCCTGGAGGGTAGAAGACTTTTTGCTGAAAAGAATCTATCGAGTCCACTAGCAGCATAACCCAGCCGACAATCCAGGAGATCCCTGATTGTCAACTTAAATTCCGTTCAGGACCTCTAAATAGAGGCCACTAGTTTTCTTACATGATGATTTCGCGCCGACGAATTCTCAATAACTCGAAACTGCGATTTTAAATAGCTGAAACGGCGTTTCTTCAAAATCCATTACCAGAGAGCTTGGTTTCTCAAAATTTGGAACTCTTACCATGAGCTTAAAGGTGCAAATTTTCCATTACGTCACGTCCCTCGCAACGGGCCTATTTAGCTGTTTTCCTTTCAACGAACCGAAATTTGTTTTTGTAAGACAGGAGAAACCAGAAGGCAGATAGTTCATTGAGCGTTAACCCTGAAAACTGCCTCATGACTCAAAAAGGCTCGAAATATCAAGAGAGTCTTCCCTGGAAATACTTAGAATCATACTCTGCTTAGCAGCCTCCACGTGATTGTGGATTGCCTTCTCGGCTCCGGAAGAGTCTTTTTTCCTCATCAAAGTTAAAATTTGTTTATGTTCCAGAGAAGACACAGCAAGTCGAGTTGGATCCATTCTTTCTACCCGGCATCGCAGAAAAAGACGTTCGAAAATTTGACGTGTCATTTTAAATAGAACCTTATTCTTAGACATGCTGGCGATTTGCAGGTGGAGGTTAAAATCTAAGAGGAGCTTCTTCCGATCATAAACCGATATTTTATATTCCGCATGTTGACGGATTTGTTCTTCCAATTTTTTTATGTCTTCTTTGGTCTGTTTCTTGATTGCAAAATTTACAGCGACGGCCTCCAGGGCTTCGCGCACGACAAACAGATCTTCAATTTCATTTAAATCAATTTCTTTGACGAAGTGACCCTGATTTGGCATTTTTCCGCTCCTCCCCCATAACCTGATCACCTCTTTTCAATTAATACAAATTTGCCCCTGTCGTCCGATAGGGTTCTTCCTATGTGCGTTGGCAAAGATCGGTTCTCTATATGACCGGGGGTTTATCCTTTCTGATCCGTTATCCAATGACGATGAGATCTTTTGAATGGGCGTATATACCAGAAAAATTGATATATATATAGCACAAACCCAAAAGGTCGCTATAAATTTTGCTTTCCAGAGAACTTCTGGCTTTCGGCCAACCACCGCGTAATGATTCAAATCCCGTCTTGCAGCAAAGTGGAGATGGTCCGCCAATGAATATTCGTCTCGGCCGCCGCAGAATCGAGGCAAACCTTACGGACCATCTCCAATCCTTACCTCTCCACTTGCTGAGGGGTAGTCAGATGCATCGCAATCTAACTCTCTATGAGAAGGGATTTGATATTTTCCTGCCGTTTTTCGGCATCCTGCTATTGCTAGAGAAGCCTTTCCCTTTTGTGTCGATTGTAAGATTCTTACCAGGTAACAAAATCCTTTTGTTTGAGGACTTCATCCCAACTCGGGAAAGGTGCCTTCTCGTAAGAAACGTCATAACGACTTGCATTTTCCTTATTTACAATTACGGGCGGAACCAATACCCGCTTTGGAATTTTCTCTCCCTGGAGATGCTTGACTGCTGCCTTGACAACCATATATCCCGCCAGTGGAGGGTCGACACG
>JAPLIW010000474.1 GCA_026388915.1 Deltaproteobacteria bacterium | reverse complement strand
TAAAAAAACCTTGTAGGGGCACGATGTCCCGCCGGGGCGGGATGCCCCTACGGCCCTGGCTAAGGCTATTCTCTCCTTACCAATATGTCGGTATTAGTTTGCCGATAGTGGCATAGTTACTTGGTCTTCTTCCCCGTTTTTGAATATCGGACTATGTGACTCCGTGACTATCAGACCCTGCGACCCTATGTTTTTTCTCTTTGACAAACCTTCGGGCTCGGGGTAAAAAAATATTAGAGCGCTGACTCGTCATCTTATCTTCTCTCGACTTGGAAATGGAGGAAATGCATGCGGATTCCGGAGAAATACCGCAAGCGGCTGATGGGTTTGATCCCGGTGGAACGGATTATTAGCTGGCAGGTCCCCCGGCCGTCCAGGGAACTCATCCAGAAACTCCTCGGTTACGAGGGGCTGACCCCTACCCTCTCCGATATTCTTGATTCCATGGGGGTCGCGGGGGCGATCCCGGGGTCCGTGCTCAAACCGGTTCTCCAGGGGAAAAAAATCGCCGGCCCGGCGGTCACCCTGAAGTACGTTCCCGAGTCGATGACTCCGGCCCAGTCTTTCCATGACAAGGCCAAGGCCAAACTGGCCGACCGGGACGCTTATGCCATGACCGAGCCCGGAGACGTGGTGGTGATTGACGGGGGAGGAAGGGGCGACATCTCGGCCATGGGGGGGCTCTCCACCCTTATGGCCAAAAAGTACGGACTCGCCGGGAACATCGTGGACTGCGGGGTGCGGGACATTCAGGACATTCGCGGCCTTGACTATCCAGTGTGGTCGAGGGGGATCACTCCCATTACGGGGAAATTCCGCTTCGAGGCCCTGGAGATCAACGGTCCGGTGGTCTGTGCCGGCGTTTCCGTCCACCCTGGTGATTTGGTGGTGGCGGATGATACGGGAATTGTATTCATCCCCCAGAATCTCATTAAAGAGGTCATTCAGCAGGCAGTGGAAGCCCTGGAAAAAGAGGAAAACCTGATCCACGCGATCGAAGAAGGCTCTTCGATCGAGGAGATGAAAAAGGTCCTGGCGCCGGAGAAATGGTGAACCAAATGCGGAATAAAAAAATCTAATGGGACACAGATAAACACAGATGAACACAGATTTTATATTCGCGAAAGACTTAAAGACAAAAGACTGAATGGGACGCGGATGAACGCGGATAAACACGGATGAAGCATTAATAAAGAGCGAAGAAATGGACTTTTAAATCTGCAATGGAAATTTGGAGGTTTTGAATGGCTTTGGAACTCATGCGCGGAAACGAGGCGATCGCCGAGGGGGCCATCCGCGCCGGCTGCCGGTTTTACACCGGCTATCCCATCACCCCCCAGAATGAACTCTTCGAATACATGGCCAAGCGGATGCCGCAGGCCGAGGGTACTTTCCTGCAGTGCGAAAGCGAAGTCGCGGGGATCAACATGATCTGGGGAGCAGCCTGCACCGGGATGCGGGCTATGACCTCTTCGTCCGGCCCGGGAATGAGCTTGATGTCTGAAGGCCTGACCACGCTAGCCGCCGGACAGCTCCCCTGCGTCATCGTGGACGTCACCCGGGCAGGGCCCGGTCTGGGCCGGATCGCTCCGGCGCAATCGGATTACCGGCAGGTGACCAAAGGCGGGGGACACGGCGATTATCATGTCATCGTCCTGGGTCCCTCTTCCACTCAGGAAATGGCCGAACATGCCAACCTGGCATTTTACCTGGCCGATCTCTACCGTAACCCGGTCATCATTCTCATGGATGGAATGCTGGGCCAGATGATGGAGCCCGTGGATTTCGACCTGGTGAAAACCCTTCCGGTCCCGGAGAAGACCTGGGCTTTGCGGGGAAAGGGGAGCGGGGCGCGCAAAATGATCTACGCCGCGCCTTTCGACGACCCCGGTCTCATCCAGCTCAATCTGGACCTGGTGGAAAAATACCGGCAGATCGAAGAGAAGGAGCAGCGCTGGGAAGAAGTGCAGGCCGACGGAGCCGAACTAATCGTGGTTGCTTTCGGCAGCGCGGCCCGGGCCTCTCTGGACGCGGTCCAGACGGCCCGAGCGGAGGGGATGAAGGTCGGCCTGATCCGTCCGGTTACTTTATGGCCCTTCCCCAAGAAGGCTTTCAGCAGACTGCGCCGTTCGACCAAGGCCTTCCTGGACGTGGAGATGAACGCCGGTCAGATGCAGGAGGACCTGGAGCGGAACCTTGAACTGGACTCCGGCTTTCGCCGGAGAGACAAATAGAAGAAGGGCTTTCTTCACTACGTCATTCCGGCGCAAGCCGGAATCCAGGAGGATCAAAAAAGAAAATCGATGTCCGGATAATTATGGCCTTATTAATAAGCTCCAAATTCGAAAATCCAATGACCGAAACGGCTTCCTTGGGATTTGGCACCGCGTTTCGCGTGTTTGGAATTTGTAATTTGTGATTTATTTGAAATTTGGTGCTTGGAATTTGGTGCTTCTAATTTGGAGGTCTAAGATTCATGAAGAAAATTTTCGGCAAACCTGATGCTTTAACCGATTTCCCCTACCCCTATTGTCCGGGCTGCGGTCACGGGATCGTGCAGCGCCTGGTGGGCGAGGCCATGGATCAGCTAAGGATCGTGGACCGATCGATCGGGGTCACTTCGGCAGGCTGTTCAGTGAGGAACTGGAAACAGTTCGCCTGCGACATGACCATGGGACTGCATGGACGCGGCCCGGCGGTGGCCACCGGGCTGAAGCGCACGGCCCCGGAGTGCATCGTATTCACTTACCAAGGCGACGGGGACATGGCGGCCATCGGAACGGGGGAGATCGTTCACGCAGCTTCGCGCTGCGAGCGGATCACGGTGATCTTCGTGAACAACGCCGTCTTCGGCGCCACGGGCGGACAGCAGGCCCCCACCACCCTCCTGGGTCAGAAGACGACCAGCTTCCCGGGGGGGCGTGATCCCCGGACCGGGGGATATCCTCTAAGAATGTCCGAGATGCTTTCCGTGATCTCGCCGGAGTCATACATCGCCCGGGTTTCCCTTCACGATGTGAAGCATATCAACCAGGCGGCCAAGGCCACCCGCCGGGCCTTCGAAGTGCAGGTGAACAATGAAGGGTTCTCCATGGTGGAATACCTTTCCATGTGCCCCACCCAGTGGAAGGTGAACCCGGTCCAGGCGTTGAAATGGGTGGAAGAAAAGATGATCCCCTATTATCCGCTGGGGGAATACGGATCGCTAAGGAATTAAATTTTTCACCGCAGAGAGCGCAGAGATCGCCGAGGATTAAAGGAAAAAAAGATACGAAGGGCTCCCATCCAGTTTTTTATTTTGCCTTTCTATTTGCGATTCTCTGCGTCCTCTGCGATCTCTGCGGTGAAAATTCAGTGGTGAATTTTTGGG
>JAPLIW010000877.1 GCA_026388915.1 Deltaproteobacteria bacterium | reverse complement strand
GCATCGTTGCCCAAGTCGGAGTGGATGGCCAGCGAACGCTGGTAGTATTCGAGGGCCGTGGGAATCCGGCCCATGGCCTGAAAGGCCGAACCCATGCCGGTGAGGCTTCTGGCCACGCCTTCCCGGAGGTCGATGGATTCGTAACCCTGCAGGGCCCGCTGGTAATAACCCAGGGACCTCAGGTACTGGCCCTGCTGAAAAAACTCGTTCCCCTTTTTTTCCATGTCCACCGCCTGGGACTGCTTCCGCCGCACCTCCGACTGAGTCGCACATCCGCTCCAGGCAGTCAGGAGGAAGGTTAAAAGGAGCAAGAAAAGGAGATTCTTCGCGCGCATCTTTCCCGTACTCTCTCTAATTATGCAGTCTATCAAGGCGGCGAAAAATTATCAAGAGAAAGGAATGTTTACAGGGCGGTACGGAAAAGAGAGGAAAGCCGATTCAATGGGTGGCCAAACTCAGGGTCAGAATCACGAGGACGAAGAGAGTGATGAGGCAGAATTTGAAGTCTTTTTCCCAAAAAAAGTACAGAACCGAAAGAAGGACCCGGGCATAGGGGGTGAGAATGAGCACGGCGATGCCCAGGGTCATCGTCCAGAGCGCCTTCCCCTGCGAGCTCCCTCCGCGCAGGAGATCATAGAGGAAATAGAAGAAATTTTTTTCCTGGAGGAACATGACCTTCTTCTCGGATACGGCCAAGCTCCCGAATTCAGCGTAGAAGAGGAAAATCCCGACTGCGATGAGAATCAGGCTGGTAACCACCCCGGCGCCAAGCAGGAAGCTGATGGCCAGCTCAAATTTCGAGTCGCCCGAATTTCGATCGGATAAGTTCATAAAGAGGTCACCCCCTTGTAAACCATCTGAACAATCAAAAAAGTGACGATGGCAAGGAAGAGGATCTGGAGGGTCCGATTTCTCATCTGGTTCAAGACCCGGCCGCCGAGAATCGCCCCGATCGTGGTCCCCACGGCCATGGGCCCCATGAGGGTAAGATTCAATAACCCGGAGTAGAGGTACACGCTGGTTCCGGCCAGGGCGGTCATGCCGATGATGAAATTGCTGGTGGTACTCGAAACCTTAGGGGGCAGCTGCAGCAGGTTCTCCTGCACGGTCACCTTGAAAGCCCCGGCCCCGATGCCCAGCATTCCGGCGGCCAACCCCGCCAGAAGCATCCCCGCCCCGCCCAGGAGGGAATGGTTCACCTTGTATTCGATCTTTCTTTGATGGGCTTCGTCATAATAGCTGCCCTGGAGGTTGAGCCAGCGGGAAAGCCGGTCATGCCATTCGGCGGAGGAACGGGACAAGGAGGTCCTTTCCCCCCTCTTTAAGAAAGATGTGGCCAGGAAGGCGGCGAAGAAAAAATAGAGGAAAACGGGGGATATAAGCGTAGTGATCGTAGCTCCGGCGATCGCCCCCACCGTGGTGAACATCTCCAGGAACATGGCCACCCGGATGTTGGCGATCTTCTCCCTCACATAAGACGAGGCCGAGCCGCTGGAGGTGGCGATGATGCTGGCCATCCCGCAGGCGATCGCCTCCTTGATCGGGATCCCCAGAAAAACCAGGATGGGGATCAGAATGCTCGCCCCGCCGAGCCCGGTGAGGGCTCCGAGGAAGCCCACGGGGACGGAGATGAGCAATATGGATATCATTGTGATCATGGGGGCTTTCGC
>JAPLIW010000834.1 GCA_026388915.1 Deltaproteobacteria bacterium | reverse complement strand
TATCCTGCCATCTCCCTGCCAAGTGTTGCAGGAAATGATCAATCCGAAGTGGCGTTGGTTTCCCCAGAATCTCACCACCACCCAACAGGTCATGGCGGGTTTTGTCCTTGCCGTCGTCGTCGGAGTCCTTTTGGGATTGGTGGTTTCATGGAATGACACCCTAAACCGGACCCTGATGCCGATTTTACTCTTTTTCAACAGCATGCCGAAGGTGGCGGCTGCCCCGCTGGTTTTGGTCTGGTTCGGGTTTGGGGTGCTGCCGAATATCGTCATGTCCTTCGTGATTTCCTTCTTCCCCGTCTTGCTTAATACCGCCCGGGGGGTAAGCGAGGTTCCCTACGAAATGGGCGCGATTGTGGGTGAATTCATCGCCTCGGAGAAGGGGCTTGCCGCATTGATTTTGCAGGCCCAGAGTTATCTGGAAACGGGAGCGATGGTGGGCGCTTTGTTATGGATATCGATCATGGCGATGGTTCTGTTCGGGTTGATTAATCTGGCCGAACGGTTGCTCATGCCCTGGGCGAAGATCAAAGAAACCGACTGACTCAGGGTTCTCCCAGTCGCTCAGTTGCTCAAGAGCCAGGCTCCGGCAAATGGAGGGCTGGGGTGACGTCTCAGAAATGCGTTGCCCAAGTCGGACGTGGGTGCCAGGAGCCGAGTTCCGGACCGCTGTGCTTGCCAAAATAGGCGGTGGTACCTCCCGAGCCCACGGGGATCTTACGATGGGTAATGCCAAAGGGTTTACTTTTTGGCAACTCAGGAAGGCGTAGCCTCTGTGCCCGCGTTCCTTTGCGGAACCCCACCGATAGCGGCCGAAGGAGGGTTTTCCCCGCCAGATTTTGGCGGCGCACATCGCTCCGAACCTCGGCTCCACAGGGTCATTGATTCGCATTATTTTGCGACCCAACGCCAGGAAGAAATGTCTGTCCGCTACCCAATATCCAATAAAAAATACGAAAGGAGGCCGTACCCCGATGAAAAAGAACCTGTTTCTGACCTTTTGGGTGTTTCTCTTGGGTCTCTCCCTGATGACTTCTCCAGCGGCGTGGGCGGAGAAAATCACCCTTAAACTCAACTGGGTTCCGGGAGGTGATCACTGTTTCTACTTTGCGGCCAAAGAAAAAGGATTCTACAAGGAAAAAGGGCTGGAGGTGACCATCGAGCGGGGGCAAGGATCCGGCGATACAGTCAAGAGAGTGGAACTGAACACGGTTGATGTGGGGCTTGCCGATACCGGAACCTTGGCTGTCGCCCGGTCCAAAGGGGCCAAAGTCAAGGTGATTGGGATGATTTATTCCAAATCCCCCAATGGGATCAAGACGTGGAAGGGGTCGGGGGTAACCAAGCCCAAAGATCTCGAGGGGCGCAAAGTCGGTGTTCCCCCAGGGGATGCCCAGCGGGTTCTCTGGCCCGCCCTGGCAGCCGCCAACGGCATCGACATGAACAAGGTTACCCTAATCAACATTCAACCCAGCGCCAAGGCGCAGTCCTTGGCTGCGAAACAAGTAGACGCGGTTTTCGACTGGATTGTGGGCAACCAGGGGTATTGGGAGGCCGGTCTCGACAAAGACAAGCTGGTACTCATCCCCTGGGCCAAGTGGGGGGTCAATCCCTATGGCAATGCGCTCATGGCCAGCGAGAAGACCATCAAAGAACGGCCCGACATGCTCCGCAGATTCATGGACGGCACCATGCAGGGGTGGAAGTGGGCCATCGAAAATCCGGAAAAAGCGAACGAAATTTTCATCCAATCCAATCCGGAGGTTCCTCTGCTGGCGGCCCTGGGCCGTTTCGCCAACGACATCCAGGATCTGGTCGATGTCCCCATGAACCAGAAACACAGATTGGGGTGGATTGACAAAGGAAGGATGGAGGAAACGGTCAATATCCTCAATAAATATTTTCAAGTCGAAAGACCTGTGACCGCCCCAGAAATGTTTACCGTGGAGTTCTTGCCGGATTACAAAATGCCTTCCATCGACCGTCTGCCCACCATAGACCAGGTATACAAGAAGTGGGAATCTCAGCAGAAGAAATAGGAAGCGGGTGAACCGTTGGGGGAGGAGGGTTCGTGGACCAAGCGTATGTAAAAGTCGATTCGGTCTCCAAGGTCTTTGATACCTTTTCAGGGGATCGGATCGTTGCCATTGAGGATATTTCCTTTAACATCCGCTCCGGCGAATTCATTTCCATTTTAGGCCCCAGCGGTTGTGGAAAGTCTACCCTTCTTCGCATCATTGCCGGATTGCTGAAACCGTCGGGGGGAATCGTATCGGTCGGAGGAAATCAGGTACAGGGGCCCATCAAAGGGATTGGGTTTGTTTTCCAAAAACCGGTTCTCTTCGACTGGTACAAAGTGCTCTCCAACATTCTGGCGCCCGCCGAATTGGCGGGGCTCAGGAAAAGGGACTACGTGGATAAGGCATACGAATTGATTCGCCTGGTCAAGTTGGAGGGTTTTGAAGACAAGTACCCCAAAGAGCTCTCCGGCGGAATGCAGCAGCGGGTATCCATCGCCCGGGCGCTGATTTTGGATCCGGAAATTCTCATCATGGACGAACCCTTTGGAGCCCTGGATGCCTTGACGCGCGACCAGCTCAACCTGGAGCTGCTCAAGATCTGGAGCGAAAAGCGAAAAACCATTCTCTTTGTAACCCACAATATTCCGGAAGCGGTGTTGCTGGGCGACCGGGTCGTCGTTTTCAGCGAGCGGCCCGGAAGAATCAAAGCCATCATTCCCATTGAGCTGCCGCGACCCCGGAATATTGAAGTCAAGAAGGACAAGAAATTCGGTGAGCTGGAAGTCGAGCTGTACAAGTTGATCGCCGGAAGCGACGACTCGGAGATCAAGGGATTAGCAAACGAGGGGGAAGGCTGAAGCATCCGGCGGGTTCTCAAAGATATCAACGGCTTCAGAAATGGTTTATTGTACGCCACCAAATCGGCCGTCGCGGAACAACTCTTTCGCGACGCCGGGTGGAGAGCCATCCTTAATCGGCAAGAAAATCAACGGTCTTGGCATCGATGCCGGATCGAATCATCTCTTCTGTCAGCCGCAGGCAAGCCTCCATGTCTCCCAGGTGGCAGACCGAAGAAGGGGCATGGGAATAGCGCATCGGAATTCCCAGGGAGATCGAGGTAATTCCTGAAAACTCCTGGGACACGGCGGCGGCGTCGGTGTAGGAATTGCCATACACTGCCTTCAGCTGTATGGGAATCCCCTTTTGCCGTCCGATTGAAAGGGCCACTTTCTTGAGACCGGGGTGAATAAAATATCCCCTCTTGGGGGATTCCAGAAAATCCCCTAGTTTAACCACTGCACCCGCCCCCAGATGGATCGGTTTGCTGCTAACCGGACTCTCCGGGGTGTCACCCGCCAGAGCCATATCCAGGGCGATGAACCAGTCGGGATGAGCAAACTGGGCTGCCGTTCTTGCGCCGCCCAGTCCCCTTTCCTCTTGGACCGTCCCGACGCCCCAGAAGGTTCCGGGGAAATCCCCATCAGCCAGTTTCTCCAAAAGGATGATTAAAACCGCACAGGCGGCGCGGTTGTCAATAGCTTTACCCACGCAAAAGTCCCGGTTCGTCCAACGGCCGAACGGAACATCAAAGGCGATGGGGTCCCCGATTTCGATTCCCATCCCCTCGACTTCCCCGGCGTTTGCGGCCCCAACATCAATATATAGGCTTCGGTGAGGAAGAACGGTTCTTTTTTCCTCCTCGGTCATGAGGTGGCCGGATTTGATTCCCACCATCCCCGGAATTTTTCCGACCCGCACCCGTGTACCCGGCAGGAAGGAGTCGCTGAACCAGCCGAGCTTGTCGAAGCGGATCATTCCGGAGGGGTCGATGTCCCGGACCACCAGCCCGATCTCATCGGTGTGGGCGGAGACCATGACCGTCAAGCCCGACTTTCGGCCCGTCTTCCGGGCATAGATGTTCCCGTTGACCCCGATGTGGATTTTTTCGGCGAAAGGCTCCAGTTTTCCCTTCAGATATCGGACGACAGGCTGCTCCTGCCCGGGGAGCCCGTCCAGAATGGAAAGTTCTTCGAGTAGCTTGGCCAGGCGCTCTTTCAATTCTCCCTCCCGACTTCTGCAAACTCTTCACTTGTCTAATGGATTCATACCATGGAGAGGGGGACCGGTCAATACGATTAGGACCTTAGACTGAGAGTCGAGAGTTGGGATTTGAGAATTGGAAAGGAAGGTCTTCGCCGTTCCCAACTCCCAACTCTCACCTCCCAACTCCCACCCCTAGTGCATCAGCCGGGGAAGGAAGGTGATGATGGAGGGAAAAAAGATGCATAAGACGATGACCACCAAAATGGGCAAGAGATAGGGTAAAACCTGCTTGGAAACCTCCTCGAAAGGCTGCTTGGTGATGGCGGCAAGCACAAAAAGTACATTTCCAAAGGGCGGGGTGCACACCCCCAAGGAAAGGGTGATGGTCATAAGAACCCCAAAGAAGAGCGGGTCGATTCCCACGGACTTGATGACCGGGACGAGGATGGGAGTCAGGATGTTCACCGCCACCAGGACCGACATGAAGCATCCCACGATGAGAAAAAAACCGTTGATGAGCAGCAGGATCACGAGAGGATCCCGGCTGATTTTCAGCATCTCCTCCGCAACCATCTGGGGAATCTTGACGTTCACCAGGAGCCAGCCGTAAATTGCGGAGAAGGCCATGATGAGCATGAGAATGCCGGTGAACTCCACGGAGTCCTTTATCACCTTGAAAAGTTCTTTTCCGGTGATCGTGCGGTAGATGACCAGCCCCAGGAAAACGGCATAGGCGGAAGCCACTGCCCCTGACTCGGTGGGGCTGAAAATTCCCGAATAGATGCCCCCGATGATGATCGCCGGAGTCAGCAGGGAAAGAAAGGCCCGTTGGAAAGAGGTAAACATGACTTTAACCGGAGGCCGGGGGGTAAGGGGGATCTTGAGTTTCAGGGACACGAAGTATACCTGGACCATCATGAAAAGGGCGATGACCACGCCGGGAATCACTCCACCGATGAACAGGTCCCCGATGGAAACACCGGCCAGCCATCCGTAAAAGATCATGGCGATGCTGGGCGGGATGATGGGTCCGAGGATCGAGGAGGCCCCGGTTATGCCCACTGTGAGCGGCATAGGATAGCCCGCATCCCGCATGGCCTTGATCTCGATGTTGCCCAGCCCGGCGGCATCGGCCACGGCCGTTCCCGACATGCCGGCAAAGATCATGCTGGCAATCACGTTGACATGTCCCAGTCCCCCCCGCAAATGCCCCACGAAAGCATTGGCAAAGTTGAAAATCCGGTCGGTGATCTTGCTGCTATTCATCACGTTGGCCGCCAGGACAAAAAAGGAGGCGGAGATCA
>JAPLIW010000787.1 GCA_026388915.1 Deltaproteobacteria bacterium | reverse complement strand
AGCGAGGAAGAAGAAGAAAGCGGCTTGGATTTGAGCCAGCACAGCGAAACGGGGTACAATTTTTAAATGCGGAATGCGGAATGTAGAATGCGGAGTGAAAAGGCTTTTCCAATTCCGCATTCCGAATTCTACATTCCGCATTCGGGAGGGGGGGGTTAGGATGAAAAAGGTCGAAGCGATTATTAAACCTTTCAAATTGGATGAAGTGAAAAGCGCCCTTACGGCCATGGCGGTGCAGGGCATGACCGTCACCGAGGTCCGGGGATTCGGGAGACAGAAGGGGCACAAAGAAGTGTACCGGGGAGCCGAATACGTAGTCGAACTGGTGCCCAAGATCAAAATTGAAGTGGTGGTCCCCGACGGGGCGGTCACCCGCGTGGTGGAGACCATCGCCAAGGCCGCCAAGACCGGCAAGATCGGAGACGGGAAGATCTTTGTCTTCCCGGTGGAGGAAGCGATCCGGATCCGAACTGGAGAGCGGGGCGAGGGAGCTCTCTAAGGAATAGGACTGAGGCAAGAGGACTGAGGACTGGGAAAAAGGGAGCTTTTAACTCAGTCCTCAGCACTCAGTCCTCAGTCCTTCGCTTTATCATATGACGACTCCAGATCAATTTGCAGACAACCTCGAAGACATCGAGCGATTCTTCCGCAAGGGCCAGGAGTGGCTGAAGAAACGGCATGAAGAGGGGCTGCCGGGGGGAGAGTACTGCCAGAGCCGATCTTCTTTAATGGACAGCGTTCTGCGGCGTCTCTGGAAAAGGGCGATGATCTCCCCGGACGAAGGAGATCGCCGGGCGGGAATCGGTCTCCTGGCCACCGGAGGATACGGCCGGGAGGAACTCAACCCTTTTTCGGACATCGATCTTCTTTTCCTTCATCAACCCGGAAGGGGCAAAGACCTTGAGAAGGGAGTTGAGGCGCTCCTCCATCCGTTGTGGGACTGGGGGCTGACTGTGGGGCACACGGTGCAGACTCCCCGGGAGGCCTGGCGAAAAGCGCAGAAGGATCTGGAAGTTCTCTTGTCTTTTCTGGATACCCGCTGGGTTGCCGGAGACAAAGAGCCGCTCTTGCAGATGGAGGAGGAATTCTCCCGGGGGCTCAAGGGAGGCCGGGAAAGAGAAGTTATTCTCCAGATTCAACAGGAGGCGGCCAATCGCCACAAGAAATTCGGGGAGTCGGTTTTCGTCCTGGAACCCGAGGTCAAAGACGGAAAAGGGGGGCTGCGGGACTATCACTCGGCCTACTGGGCAGCCAAGCTTCAGTATCGAATCCGGTCCCCCCGGGAAATGACCGAGCATCGTCTCCTGAGCGAACGGGAATGGGAGAGCTTCTCCCGGGCGCTGGGCTTTCTCTGGCGGATCCGGAACCAGCTCCACTACTTCCACGGCCGCAGGGAGGACCGGCTTTCCTTCGAAGACCAGGAATCCGTGGCTCAGGCCCTGGGCTACCGGGGAGCGGATTCCCTTCAGGCCACGGAATCTTTCCTGAAGGAATATTTCCACCAGGCCCTGCAAATTCATCACCTTTCCTGGAATCTGCTGGAAAAATGTCTGAACGAGAGTTCCCCCGAATCCCGGGGGGGGCGCAAAAAAAACCTTCCCGAGGTCGCCCCGGGATTCCTTCTCTTCCATGGGCGTCTGGGTTTGACCGATCCTTCCATCTTAGATCGGAACCCCCTCCAGGTCTGGAAAGCCTTCGAGACCATCCACCGTTACGGGATGGAGATGAGCGCACCGCTGAAAGAAATCCTCTCGCAGCACCTGAGCCTGGTGAATGACCGCTTCCGTCTGGCCCCGGAATCCATCCGCTCGTTTCTATCCCTGTTCGAAATACCGGGCCATCTCCACCGAGTTCTCGAGGAGATGTATGAGACGGGTTTTTTGCGAA
Source organism: Deltaproteobacteria bacterium (assembly GCA_026388915.1). GTDB lineage: Bacteria > Desulfobacterota > SM23-61 > SM23-61 > SM23-61 > SM23-61. The sequence continues at coordinate 1,303 of JAPLIW010000787.1, read as the reverse complement.
CCTTCCTCCCGGAGTTTGAGGGAGTCCACTGCCACATCCAGTATGATCGTTACCACCTCTACCCGGTGGATGTTCACTCTCTCTATGCCGTACAGGAGCTGGAGATTCTGGAGCGGGGAAACCCGTCTCCTCCCTGGCCTCTTTTCCAGGAATTGATGAAGGAAATCCGGGACCCCGGCCTCCTCAAACTGGCCGCGCTGATCCATGACCTGGGAAAGGGGGAAGGATCCTCCCATGCCCTCCGGGGGGAAAAGATCGCCGAATCCATCGGCGACCGCCTCGGCCTGCCGAAAGAAAGGATCGATACCCTCTGCTTTCTCACGCGCGAGCACCTGACTTTGCCGGAAATGGCCCAGCGGAGGGATCTGAACGACGAAAACCTCATTCTCCGGCTCGCCCAGACCGTAGGCAACAGCGACCGGTTGAAGATGCTCTACCTGCTTTCTTTCGCCGACCTGCGGGCGGTGGGGCCCAATGCCTGGACGGCCTGGAAAGACACTCTCCTGCGGGAGCTCTTCCTCAAGATCCTTCATCTTCTGGAGAAAGGGGAAGGGCTGCGGAAAGAAGACCAGGAACGGATCATCGGGATCCAGCGCGAAGTGATGGATCTCCTGAAAGGACAGCTCCCCGCGCCGAAAATATCAGAGCACCTGGCCAGCATCCCCCGGCGCCACTACCAGGTTCATGAAGCCCGGTCCATCGGCCGGCAGATTCTCATGGCCGAAAAGCTCGCCGAGCAGACGGTGGCGGTGGACGGGGAGGAAAGGCCGGAAGAAGGGGGGGATGAAATTACTGTGGTGGCCCGGGACGAGGCCGGCCTCTTCGCCAAAATCTGCGGCGCCCTCACGGCCAGTCACCTGAATATCCTGTCCGCCCAGATCAGCACCTGGGAGAACGGGATTGCCGTCGATCAGTTCCGGGTCCAGAGCCTGATCGAAGAGGGCCTCCTCCAGCCCCGAAGATGGGCCAAGCTGCAGGGCGACCTGAAAAAAGTCCTGGAGGGAAAAGTGGAAGCCAGCCAGCTCCTCCAGGAGGTCGTTCCGCCGCTCTTTCACAAATATTCCCCGGGGCGGGCGGCCACCCGGGTGGAAATTGATACCGGGACTTCTGATTTTTATACCATCGTGGAAGTCTTTACCCCCGACCGCCCGGGACTCCTCTACCGCATTGCGCAGAAGCTCTTCGAGATGGGCTTGAACCTGTGGATGGCCCGCATTTCCACCAAGGTCGATCAGGTCGTCGATGTTTTCTACATCCAGGACCTGAGCGGGGCCAAGATTGAAGACCAGGAAAAAATCGGGAT